>NZ_JBFRPB010000009.1:0-2647 GCF_041471785.1 Vibrio sp. 10N.261.51.C6
ACCCTTTCGGGTTGTATGGTTAAGTGACTAAGCGTACACGGTGGATGCCTTGGCAGTCAGAGGCGATGAAAGGCGTAATAACTTGCGATAAGCCCAGATTAGGTAGTAATAACCTTTTGAGTCTGGGATTCCTGAATGGGGAAACCCACTTACATAAGTAAGTATCCTGTTGTGAATACATAGCAACAGGAGGCAAACCGGGGGAACTGAAACATCTAAGTACCCCGAGGAAGAGAAATCAACCGAGATTCCGAAAGTAGCGGCGAGCGAAATTGGATTAGCCCTTAAGCTTTTAATGATGCAGGTGAAGAGTCTGGAAAGTCTCGCAATAAAGGGTGATAGCCCCGTAACCGACACATCATAATCAGTGAAAACGAGTAGGGCGGGACACGTGATATCCTGTCTGAATATGGGGGGACCATCCTCCAAGGCTAAATACTACTGACTGACCGATAGTGAACCAGTACCGTGAGGGAAAGGCGAAAAGAACCCCTGTGAGGGGAGTGAAATAGAACCTGAAACCGTGTACGTACAAGCAGTAGGAGCACCTTCGTGGTGTGACTGCGTACCTTTTGTATAATGGGTCAGCGACTTAATTTTAGTAGCAAGGTTAACCGTTTAGGGGAGCCGTAGGGAAACCGAGTCTTAACTGGGCGTACAGTTGCTAGGATTAGACCCGAAACCAGGTGATCTAGCCATGGGCAGGTTGAAGGTTGAGTAACATCAACTGGAGGACCGAACCGACTAATGTTGAAAAATTAGCGGATGACTTGTGGCTAGGGGTGAAAGGCCAATCAAACCTGGAGATAGCTGGTTCTCCCCGAAAGCTATTTAGGTAGCGCCTCGGACGAATACTACTGGGGGTAGAGCACTGTTAAGGCTAGGGGGTCATCCCGACTTACCAACCCTTTGCAAACTCCGAATACCAGTAAGTACTATCCGGGAGACACACGGCGGGTGCTAACGTCCGTCGTGGAGAGGGAAACAACCCAGACCGCCAGCTAAGGTCCCAAAGTATAGCTAAGTGGGAAACGATGTGGGAAGGCTCAGACAGCCAGGATGTTGGCTTAGAAGCAGCCATCATTTAAAGAAAGCGTAATAGCTCACTGGTCGAGTCGGCCTGCGCGGAAGATGTAACGGGGCTAAGCTATACACCGAAGCTGCGGCTACGTACCTTAGGGTGCGTGGGGTAGGGGAGCGTTCTGTAAGCCGTTGAAGGTGGTCTGTAAGGGCTGCTGGAGGTATCAGAAGTGCGAATGCTGACATGAGTAACGATAAAGGGAGTGAAAAACTCCCTCGCCGGAAGACCAAGGGTTCCTGTCCAACGTTAATCGGGGCAGGGTAAGTCGACTCCTAAGGCGAGGCCGAAAGGCGTAGTCGATGGGAAACGGGTTAATATTCCCGTACTTCTTACAATTGCGATGGGGGGACGGAGAAGGCTAGGTGGGCCTGGCGACGGTTGTCCAGGTTCAAGTACGTAGGCGGGTGGTTTAGGTAAATCCGGACCGCTACTAACGCTGAGATACGATGTCGAGCTACTACGGTAGTGAAGTCATTGATGCCATGCTTCCAGGAAAAGCCTCTAAGCTTCAGATTGTAAGGAATCGTACCCCAAACCGACACAGGTGGTCGGGTAGAGAATACCAAGGCGCTTGAGAGAACTCGGGTGAAGGAACTAGGCAAAATGGTACCGTAACTTCGGGAGAAGGTACGCTCTTATCAGTGAAGTCCCTTGCGGATGGAGCAGACGAGAGTCGCAGATACCAGGTGGCTGCAACTGTTTATTAAAAACACAGCACTGTGCAAAATCGTAAGATGACGTATACGGTGTGACGCCTGCCCGGTGCCGGAAGGTTAATTGATGGGGTTAGACTTCGGTCGAAGCTCTTGATCGAAGCCCCGGTAAACGGCGGCCGTAACTATAACGGTCCTAAGGTAGCGAAATTCCTTGTCGGGTAAGTTCCGACCTGCACGAATGGCGTAATGATGGCCACGCTGTCTCCACCCGAGACTCAGTGAAATTGAAATCGCTGTGAAGATGCAGTGTACCCGCGGCTAGACGGAAAGACCCCGTGAACCTTTACTACAGCTTGGCACTGAACATTGAACCTACATGTGTAGGATAGGTGGGAGACTTTGAAACCGCGTCGCTAGATGTGGTGGAGTCGTCCTTGAAATACCACCCTTGTAGTTTTGATGTTCTAACGTTGGTCCCTGAATCGGGATTACGGACAGTGCCTGGTGGGTAGTTTGACTGGGGCGGTCTCCTCCCAAAGAGTAACGGAGGAGCACGAAGGTGGGCTAAACACGGTTGGACATCGTGTGGTTAGTGCAATGGCATAAGCCCGCTTGACTGCGAGAATGACAATTCGAGCAGGTGCGAAAGCAGGTCATAGTGATCCGGTGGTTCTGAATGGAAGGGCCATCGCTCAACGGATAAAAGGTACTCCGGGGATAACAGGCTGATACCGCCCAAGAGTTCATATCGACGGCGGTGTTTGGCACCTCGATGTCGGCTCATCACATCCTGGGGCTGAAGTCGGTCCCAAGGGTATGGCTGTTCGCCATTTAAAGTGGTACGCGAGCTGGGTTTAGAACGTCGTGAGACAGTTCGGTCCCTATCTGCCGTGGGCGTTGGAAAATTGAA
>NZ_JBFRPB010000010.1:0-57946 GCF_041471785.1 Vibrio sp. 10N.261.51.C6
AGGTGCCGTCTATCCGACAAATCCCATTTAGACGCCCAATAATTAAAAAAGGGATTGGTATTTCTACCAATCCCCTCCAAACTCTCTTTCTACTTACAAGCTCTCAATTGCCTTTTGAACCGCAGGGCCAATCTGGCGCTTACGTGAAGTGACACCTTCCAAAGTCAGCATGTCACTTGTTGGTTCAGCGTTGAAAGCCGATTTGATGACTTGATAGTCGCTTTCATCCACCCACAATAAGTTCGCTTCTTTGTTCTTGGTATCTGTGATTGAAAAGAACAGATGGTCTAGCCCGTTCTCTTTTTTGTAAGTCTTCATTGCTGCTAGAAGATCGTCTTTACGGTCAATCAGTTGTTGAGCCATTAGTGTTTCAGCAACACCGATACCCACCTGTTTGCCACCGTACTTAAAGTTTTTGTAATCCAGCGTCAGAATGGTTTCAGAAGAAAGATGACTGAGATCAGACTTAGCAATCAGCATCTGTTGGCCGAAATCTTCGATATCTGAAATACCTGCAACTTTTGCAAGTTTCTCTGCGTACTCACGATCATGCTCAGTTGTGGTTGATGATTGGAATACCACAGTATCAGAAAGGATTGCGCCTAAACCGACACAAGCAAGGTGCTTAGGTAGGGTCACATCCAACTTTTCAGCGTTGTCAGCAAGAATAGTGGCAGCCGATCCCCAGCCTCGAATATCCATCTCGACAATTTGTGGTGTATTAATCGGTGAGCCACCAATTGCATGATGATCAACCACAGCAACAATAGATGCTTGGTCGATAGTTGGCGCTAGCTGAGTGACTTGGTTGAAATCCACCAGCCCTACTCGGTATGAAGAGTAATCTGTCTCTACGCGTGGTGATTCAGCATTGCAGTAATTCAAGATGAAGGTGGATTCTGGATTAATCGGCTCTGGTACTGTCGCTGTACCGCCATAGATATGAGCCGCGAGCATAGCAGACATTACCGTGTCGCTGTCTGGGCTTAGGTGCCCTGTCCATACGAGATCTTCACTGTTTTCATTGGCAGATTGTTGCAAGCTAAAAGCAAAACTTGCTGAACTGAAAGACATAATTACGGCTGCAACGACAGGGGTTAGCTTCACGGGTATTTCCTTATTTAAATGCGATATAGAAGCCCATAAGCTAAACACCAAAAATTTCAGAACCGTGTAACTAATATTTCAGTTTTACTTCAGTAAGTAACTAAATGTAATTGCCCTTAGGCTTTCACTGTTAATCACACCAAAGCTCAACTTGGATTAGGTTAGCTTTTCATTATTTCACAATGAATTTCAATGAACCCTAATGATAAGAAAGCTAAGACACTGATTTATTGACCACATAACATCATCAACCCACATACTAGAAATGAGATAATCTTATTAAAATGAATTATCGAAAGGCACAAAAAGGCTACTAAGTAGCCTTATTGAGTAAGCGTAAATGAGCTATTGATTCACCGATATCGAGATTCTGTTTCTCCCCTTCCCCACTACAGTAAGGGATCGGAGATGTAAACCAAGGGGAGGTTATGAGGGGATTCTAGTGTTTGTATCGAAAAGTGTTGCTGTCATCAATAATCTCAATTTTGACTTTTACTACGCCTTTCTTAACGTCACCAATTTGAGAAAATGCTTTGTGGGAAAGGTCAATCACTCGGCCTTTTACGTAAGGGCCCCGGTCGTTAATTTTGACATCGACTGACTTGTTATTGGCTGTATTGGTCACTCTCACGATAGTCCCAAATGGCAAGGTTTTGTGAGCGGCTGTATAGGCGTTTTTATTATACGTTTCACCACTTGCCGTCAGTTTTCCATGGAATTTATCGCCATACCAAGAAGCCACTCCCACAAGCGCATGTGAATTGGCATAGCCCTTTGTTTTTGAAGTATCGACGGCCGCATGTGACGAGCATCCGGCAAGCAAAGTAATAAGAAAAGCGGCAAAGATAAGGTTTAGTTTTTTCATGCTATTTCAGTAGATCTTCTTCATGTAATGTTTATCTATTTTCATTGTAGTGCGGTTCAGCAGTATTGAACTGAGTATTATGAGTTCTCAGCGAAGGCTATCACTAGTGTGATTCCGCAATGTTTTCATGAAGCACGCTCGCTTCAGTCATATTCATGAAAGGTTTTATCTTCAAAACGTCAACTTTAACAATGCCTTAAAGTTGTTGATTTATTAACCACCACCACATGATGGAGCACTTAAAAAGCACACAAACAAAAAAAGGATTGGTATCTCTACCAATCCTCTTTAGGGGGTGTTTCGGTTTATCTACCTTATGGAAGGTAGTAACGCGATTACTCGTAATCAGTCGCGTACGTGTCTTCGTATGTGTGCGAGTAGAACTCGAACAGGTTGCCAAACGGGTCTTCTAGGTAAACCATTTGTGCTTGTTTTAGTTCGTCTTCTGGGTGGTAAGGCATGATGTCCATACGAACCTTACCGCCAAACTCTTCAACACGCTTAATCGCTGAATGAAACTGCTCTTTTGGAAGTTGCAGACAGAAGTGGAAGATACCTAAGCGAGAGAAATCAACTTCGTGACGCTCTTGACGCTCTTTCATTTCGAACAGCTCAACACCGATGCCATCAGATGTTACTAGGTGAGCAATGTTGAAACCTTTAAAGCCTTCACCAAATACTGCAATACACATGCGGCCGATTGCTGATTCGCGCTCTTCCATCACTTTAGTGTTGTTCATTACGATTCTTAGACCTAGCGCTTTTGTGTAAAACTCGACTGCTTTGTCCATGTCGCCAACCATGATGCCTACGTGATTCATTTTCATAACTTTCTCCAAATTCTCTTTAATTCTGTATTTTTCGAAGACTCGCTTCGGTGTTTCGTTTCGATGGAGAGAGTATATGGAGATACGACGATTAACTGAAATTATCATAATTTATATTAATGATAATTTTATGTTATTTACCAAGTTAAGTGAGATGCCAACACGTCACACAATAAGTTAAAGTTGAGAGCCACATATGTCATGTGGCTCTAGTTAAACATACTTAGTTCAGCACGAAGAAGCCCGTTACGCTTTACTGGTCTGTACGACGTTCGAAATCTGCTTGGCTTTTGTTTCAGGCACCAAAGACATCAACCCGGTAGTCACAAGCGCGGCAATACCAGACATGGTTACAGGTGAGCCAAATATGCTTTGCACTAGCTTGGGCGCTTCTTTCAATAAATCCGGCACTAGCATCACCCCAAGCCCTAAGCCTAGTGAGATGGCAATCGTCATAATTCTGCGGCGATCCAGTTTTTCATTGGCGATGATTTTGATGCCCGCCGCAGCAACCGTACCGAACATCACTAATGTCCCCCCGCCCAATACTGGCTTTGGAATCGTCATTAAAACCGCACCTAAGATGGGAAATAACCCTAACAGAAAAAGAATCGCGGCAATGAAGTAGCCGATGTAGCGACTCGCGATCCCCGTAAAATGGATCACACCGTTGTTCTGGCTGAAAGTCGTGTTCGGAAAAGTATTGAATACCGCTGCGATGAGCGAGTTCACACCGTCACCTAGCACGCCAGCCTTGAGTCGATTGATGTATTTTGGCCCCTTAACTGGCTGCCCTGAGAACATACTGTTGGCGGTAAGGTCACCCGTGGTTTCAATAACGGTAATCAAGTAAATAAAAGCGATAGGCAGGAAGGCTTGCCAATCAAAAGCGAAGCCATATTTAAATGGGATAGGAATACTCAATAGCGGTTGAGAAGCAAAAGAAACCATAGACGCTTTACCCATCAAAATGGCAACGCCCCAGCCAACTACCAACCCAACTAAAATCGACGACAGCCTAACCATATTATTGTTACTCAGGTTAAGCACGACTATGGTTCCGAGGACGATGGCACCCAACATCAGATTGCTTCCAGAGCCAAAATCTTCGGCGCCAACGCCACCCGCAATATCAGTAACACCGACTTTAATCAAAGAGATACCTATCGTCGTGATAACGATTCCAGTCACAACGGGCGTGATAACGACTTTGAGCTTTTCGATAAAGCGCGATAGTACGATTTCAACAAATGCACCAAAGAAGCAGACACCGAAAATGGTAGCGAGCATTTCATCTGGCCCACCTCCATTCGCTTTAACCAGAAAACCTGCACCTAATACAGATCCCAAGAACGCAAAGCTGGTTCCTTGGACACAGATCATCCCTGCGCCAACTGGCCCTATTTTTCTCGCTTGAATGAAGGTACCGACCCCAGACACCATGAGTGCCATGCTGATCAGATAAGGAATGTGCTCACCCAACCCAAGCACACCGCCAATAATGAGTGTGGGCGTGATAATACCAACGAAACTGGCTAATACATGCTGCAACGCTGCGTAACTGGCAGCTCTGACTGATGGTCGATCGTCTAATCCGTAGATCAATTCACTGTTCTGTTCCATGTGACTTCCTTTATGTATTTTTTATTGTATACAATTTACATAAAGACAATAGAGCAACATATATGCCAATGGTTTAACATCATACTTATCAATCAGTTAAGTTTCATCTCTAGCCAATGCTGCACTATAGAGCAACACAGTCGGCTTGTTTTAGTGCAACGAAGAACACACAAAGCACTCGTTTGCTCTAGTTTACTCGTTACCTCTAACCAAATACCGCAGACACAAAAAAAGGATTGGTATCTCTACCAATCCTCTTTAGGGGGTGTTTCGGTTTTTCTACCTTACGACAGGTAGATGGCGTCTATTACTCGTAATCAGTCGCGTACGTATCTTCGTATGAGTGAGAGTAGAACTCGAATAGGTTGCCAAACGGGTCTTCTAGATAAACCATTTGTGCTTGTTTTAGTTCGTCTTCTGGGTGGTAACGGTGAATGTCCATACGTACCTTACCGCCAAACTCTTCAACGCGCTTAATAGCTGAATGAAACTGCTCTTTTGGAAGCTGTAGACAGAAGTGGAAAATGCCTAAGCGAGAGAAATCAACATTATGACGCTCTTCACGGTCAACCATTTCGAACAGTTCAACACCGATACCATCAGATGTTACTAGGTGTGCGATGTTGAAGCCTTTGAAGCCTTCACCAAATACAGCAATACACATACGGCCGATTGCTGATTCACGCTCTTCCATCACTTTAGTGTTGTTCATTACGATTCTTAGACCTAGCGCTTTCGTGTAAAACTCTACTGCTTGGTCCATGTCGCCTACCATGATGCCTACGTGATTCATTTTCATAACTTTCTCCAATTCGTTTTTTATTCTGTGCTTTTCGAAGTCTAACTTCGGTATTTCGTTTCGATGAAGAGAGTATAGGGAGAAACTATGATTAACTGAAATTATCATAAATTATATTAATGATAATTTTTCGTTATCTGCAAATTAGTAGGAGATCTCAGCTCACTTAAAGAAACACTGTCTACATCAATGTTCACGCTATACATAAATGTTCTCGCTATACATAGATGCTCAAACTGTAAATAGGCGCTCTACGGTAATAGAGACAAACCTAATATAGAGAACAACCTAAAGAGCATAGCTACTGAAATTAGGTATTGCCGACCTTTGATAGCTTTTGTCGATAGCTTTCTCCTTTCAAAGATAGAAATCACCTATTGAATCTATAGAAATGTCCGATTTCACTAATTTTCGGTGGCAATGCAATATATCTACATCGACGCGGGATAGCGTTAAACACTATAAATTAGAAAGAGAGTCAAATCATGATCAACACAGAAATCAAACCATTCAACGCAACAGCATTCAAAAACGGCGAATTCGTAGAAATCACTGAGCAAGACGTTAAAGGCAAGTGGGCTGTATTCTTCTTCTACCCAGCAGACTTCACGTTTGTATGTCCAACTGAGCTAGTTGACCTACAAGACAAATACGCAGAGCTTCAATCTCGCGGCGTAGAAGTTTACTCAGTATCAACTGACACTCACTTCTCTCACAAAGCATGGCACGATACTTCTGACAAAATCGGCACTATCGAATACTTCATGGTAGGCGACCAAACTGGCAACATCACAAATAACTTCAACGTTATGCGTGAAGGTCAAGGCCTTGCAGACCGTGCAACGTTCCTAATCGACCCTGAAGGCGTTATCCAAGCAATGGAAATCACAGCTGAAGGCATCGGCCGTGACGCAGAAGACCTACTACGCAAGGTTAAAGCAGCACAATACGTAGCCGCTAACCCAGGTGAAGTTTGCCCAGCTAAATGGAAAGAAGGCGAAGAGACTCTAGCTCCATCTCTAGACCTAGTAGGCAAGATTTAATCTAAGCCTAGCTAACAAGAATAGCTAAACGGTTCTACAGGCGCGCTTCGGCCCCCCTCCTAAAGGGCAGTCGCGCGCCACCCTTTCAAAACATCAACACCACAATATTTGCCGACTTGCGCCCCCTTTTTATTTTCCTTTTTCAGCAAGAAGGTATTGGTCAATACCAAGACACAGAATTTAAGAGCAGGCACGATTATGTTAGATCAAGCAATGAAGCAGCAGCTAAAAGCATACCTAGAAAACCTAAAAACCAATGTTCAGTTAGTGCTTAGCCTGGATGGCAGCGACACCGCGAACAAACTTCAAGATCTGGCGAATGACATCTCGTCTTTAACCGATAAAATTGAAGTGACTCGCGATGACAGCGCAAGCACTCGCAGCCCTATCATGCAGGTAGTGAACCAAGAGAAAGGCACCGCGATCGGTTTTGCCGGTTTGCCAATGGGTCACGAATTTACGTCACTGGTTCTAGCACTGCTTCATAGTGGTGGTCACCCTATCAAGCTTGAAGCGGACGTAATCGAGCAAATTAAAGAACTCGATCAAGAGCTTAATGTAGAGATTTTTATCTCGCTCTCATGCCAAAACTGTCCAGAAGTGGTTCAAGCCTTCAATATGATGTCGGCGATTAATCCTCTGGTTAAGACAACGATGATCGACGGCGCAGCATTCCAAGATGAAGTGAAGTCTCGCGACATCATGGCAGTACCAAGTGTATTCGTTAATGGTGAGCTATTTGGTCAAGGCCGTATGTCACTGGCTGAAATCCTTAACAAGGTTGATTCAGGCGCAGCGGAAAAGAAAGCAGCAAACCTAAACCAACAAGCACCGTTTGATGTATTGGTTGTCGGCGGCGGCCCTGCAGGTTCTTCAGCGGCAATTTATGCTGCACGTAAAGGCATTCGTACTGGTGTGGTTGCTGACCGATTCGGCGGCCAAGTGATGGACACCATGGCGATTGAGAACTTTATCTCAGTGAAAGCAACCACCGGCCCTAAATTAGTGGCAAGCCTTGAAGAGCACGTAAAAGAGTACGGTGTTGAAGTAATGACTGAGCAGCGCGCTGCAAACATCATTGCGGCAGAAGACACTGAAGACGGTTACATCCACGTTGAGCTAGAGAGCGGCGCAACACTACGAGCTCGCACGGTTATCACAAGTACAGGTGCTCGCTGGCGTGAAATGAACGTTCCGGGCGAGCAAGAGTACCGCAACAAAGGTGTTGCTTACTGCCCACACTGTGACGGTCCATTGTTCAAAGGCAAAAAAACAGCGGTTATCGGTGGCGGTAACTCAGGTATTGAAGCGGCTATCGACCTAGCAGGTATCGTGGAACACGTAACTGTGCTTGAGTTTGCGAACACACTGCGCGCTGACCAAGTACTTATCGACAAAGCGAACGCAACGCCAAACATCGAAATCATCAAGATGGCACAAACAACGCAAGTGATTGGTGATGGCAACCGTGTAACCGGTCTGGAATACAAAGACCGCAACACCGATGAACTTAAACAGATTGAACTCGCAGGTATCTTTGTTCAAATCGGCCTGATGCCAAACAGCGAATGGTTGAAGGGTTCGAAAGTTGAGCTCTCACCACGCGGTGAAATTGAAATTAACGCTCATGGCGCAACATCAATGAAAGGTGTGTTCGCAGCGGGTGACGTGACAACCGTACCTTACAAACAGATCATCATTGCGATGGGTGAAGGTGCGAAAGCAAGCTTAGGTGCATTTGACCACCTAATCCGTAACTCAGCTCCAGTTAAAGAGGCTGAAACCGCTTAACCTTTACACTGAAAAGCTTAAAGCTTTTAACTCAAGTTCCTTAAATATTTGTTAACTTAATTCTTTACTGTTAACGACTTAGTCGACATTTAGACGCCACTCCTATGGATTTAGGAGTGGTTTTTTTCTTTGTGATTTACGCCGGTTGATAAAGCATAAAGGCAACCACCATCGCTAAGCTTCCGCCCAAGCAACGGTTCACAAACATCATCTGTTTTGGTGATTGCAGTAGCTTTTTAAGCATGGTGCCGCAATACGCCCACACCAACATGCACGGTACACCGGTAATCACCATACCCGCGATAATGGTCACGACTTGAATCAAGTAATCTGCATTCGGAGTGATGAACTGCGAAAACACGGTTAATGACGCTATCCAACCTTTAGGATTTAACACCTGCACCAACACACCCGACACAAAGCCTGAACGATTGTCGGTGGTGCTTTCTTCGATTTGCATATTCGCAATCGACCACGCCATGAACAGCAAATAAGCCGCACCCGCGTATTTCAAAATGCTGTATAGCTCTGGGTAAAGGGTAAATAGGCTCACCAAACCGACACTAGAACCCGCCAGTACGATGATGATGCCAACAGCGTTCCCAGAGATAAAAGGTAAAGTCGCAGCAAATCCATAACGACTTGAAATACCAAGTAATGCGATATTGCCTGCCCCAGGGGTAATTGCAATTGATGTTGAAAATAGCAAGAACGCCAGCATTAATTGAGAGCTCATTTCCTCTCACTCCTAATAAGTAAAGTATTTATAGGGAGAGAGTTTACAGATTCGACTAGGAATTAAATTGCTATATAGGCTAATATTAATCCAAATCTGAGCAAGACTTTTCTAAAATATCCATGAAACAGAAAGAATCCACCAAAGAAGTGTTAGATGACACAGATATCGCCATCTTAGAACATATCCAACAAGACGGACGCATGAGCAACAGCAAGCTCGCAGAGAAGGTCAACCTCAGCGAAACCCCATGCTGGCGTCGTTGGAAACGCATGGAAGAAACTGGCTATATCGATGGTTACGCCGCTAAGCTGAATCGTAAGAAATTAGGCTTTCATGTGGCTGGTTTTACCCTTGTAACACTAGGCAATCATGAAGTTGAAAACACAGAACCGTTCGAAGAGTTTGTCGCGGTAACCGATTGGATTCCAATGTGTCACTGCATTGCAGGCGGCGCCGATTACATGGTGCAAGTGTTGGCGAAAGATTTAGAAGAGTACTTTGAGCGTATTAGCTCGATCAGAAGAGTCAAAGGCGTGAGCGCGATTCAGTCGAACATCTCAGTAAAAGAGTTGAAAAACAGCTATCGATTACCGCTTTCAGATTAGCTCCCTAAAACACATAAAACAAAAAGCCCAGCCGCGATAGATTTCCAAAGTCTAAGGCTCTGGGCTTAACGTTATTATTTACTGGGTTAACTGGCTTAGCTATTCACAAGGATGAGCTAGATGGATCAAGGCTAAACCACCGAGTGATGTTTCACGATATTTCTTGTTCATGTCTTTACCGGTTTGGTACATGGTTGCGATGACCTTATCGAGTGAGATCAAAGACTTGCTGTTTCGCTTCAATGCCATGCGAGATGCATTAATTGCCTTCATCGCACCCATCGCATTTCGCTCGATACACGGCACTTGAACCAAGCCGCCAATTGGGTCACAAGTCATACCCAATGAGTGTTCCATCGCGATTTCCGCCGCAATACAGATCTGCTCATTGCTGCCACCGCGTAGTGCCGTTAATCCCGCAGCCGCCATAGAGGATGATACGCCTACCTCACCTTGGCATCCTACTTCCGCACCAGAGATCGAAGCGTTAGTTTTGTACAGAATACCAATCGCGCCCGATACCGCTAAGAAATCTTTTAACTGCTTAGTATCCAACTCTTTAATGAAGCGATGGTAGTACATCAACACAGCAGGAATAACGCCCGCCGCACCATTGGTTGGTGATGTTACCACTTGGCCACCAGCCGCATTTTCTTCGCTAACCGCAAACGCAAACAAGTTAATCCAATCCATGATTTCCATTGGGTCGTTTTCAACCGCCGCATTCGCTTCTAACTTTTTCAGTAGGTTAGGCGCACGACGAGTTACGTTCAAACCACCATCAAGAATGCCTTCGGTTTCAAAGCCACGCTCCATACAACGACTCATCACTCGCCAGATTTGATCCGCTTTCTCTGAAATAATGTCAGCGCCTTCGAACTCCGCTTCATTTTTTAGAATCATACCACCGAGGCTCATCCCACTATTGTCAGCTTGTTGAAGCATTTCATCGGCGTTTTTGAACGGGAAAGGAACTTCTACCGCTTGGGTTTGAGTACCATTTTGCAGTTCATCAGCAGTTGCGATAAAACCGCCGCCAATCGAATAATAAGTTTCATCGACAATCACGTTGCCACTCTGGTCAAACGCAGTAATCATCATGCCATTTTCATGCAGAGGCAGATTGTCTTTGTGGAACAACATGTCGGTTTCGTAGTTGAAGGCAATGTGCTTGGTGCCCGCTAAATCCATCTCACCACTGTCTACGGCATGACGCATTGCTTGGTTTGCGCTGGTGATTTTGATGGTGTCTGGTTTATTGCCGAGTAGCCCCAATATTGTAGCTCTGTCGGTGTGGTGACCTATGCCAGTCAATGACAAAGAACCGTATAAATCCACCTGAATACGCGTCACTTCTGCGATTTTATCAGCGATTAATTGTGTGAAATGGAAACCCGCAATCATTGGGCCGTTGGTGTGAGAGCTCGATGGCCCAACACCAATTTTGTAGATATCAAAGATCGATAACATAGATATACCAGTAAAAAATCGGTCAATTAAGAAAGAGCGGCATAAAGCCAATCAGGGATAACAGTACAAGCAGCAATCGTCACAACAGCGAACACCAACAAGCCATAATGACTCGCGGTAGGCTTTGCAAACAAATGCTTTTGCTTTTCTATAAATTCATTTTGTTGCTCGGTTACCTCTCCCCAGAAGCGGCTCACAACAACACCTAACACTAAGAAAACCACAGTGCCAATCAAGGCAAACCAAGGCCAAGCTATTCCGCTGTATTTGGCGATGAATACGACGGCCACACTGCCAATACTGCCCGCAATTACGCCTTTCTCGTTTGCTTGTTTGAAGAACAAACCCAAGATGAAAGAGCCAAGGCGAATACCAACAAAAATAGAGGTTAAGCTCGCAATCGTTTTAAGCACTGATTCATTAGAAACAGCCAGTAACGCAGGCACAACAACCGACGCTGCAGCAACCAGGCTCATTTTTCTAGCCACTGATTCATAGTGCGCGTCAGAGGCTTGCTTACGGAAGAAGCGCTTATAAAAATCGAACGTTGCGACCGTCGCCATAGAGTTATAAGTGGAATCCAATGTCGACATTGCCGCTGCCGAAAGTGCTGAGATCACCAAACCAACAATGATTGGGTTGGTATGGTTAAACACAAAATCGAGAATCACTTCGTTGCTGTTTTCAAAACTGCTGTCTTGATAAAAGACACTTAACAGCACCCCCATCACAGCAAAGAACAGATAAACAAAAAATGCGCCGTAGCCACAAAGCAACATCGATTTTTGCGCTGTTTTAACACACTTAGTCGCCAATGTTCTTTGAATAATCAGTTGGTTAGTACCATACACACTCAGGTGCAAGAAGCTCACAGCCACTACGCCGGCCCACAATGTGGTATCGACGCCTAAGTCAAAATCGAGATTGATGATATTCAAATGTTCAGGAGACAACATCTCGCCCGCATCGATTTTCATCAGCAATAAAACAAATATCGCAATGCTGCCGATAATCAACACTGCTGACTGAAGCATGTCAGTCCAGATTACAGTCGAGATACCACCCGCATAGGTATACAACGCAGTAAATACGCTGATGTAGATGATCGCCTCAGAGATACTCACTGGCAGCACTTGCACTAAGATCAGGGCTACCGCATACAGAATAACCCCTGCCGAAATACACTGAACCACAATGAACACGATGGAATTGATCGTGCGAGCAACAACGCCAAAGCGGTGCTCTAGGTATTCGTAAATCGAGGTTAGGCCGAGCTTGTAAAACACCGGAACAAAGAAAAGCACAGTGAAAAAGATCACTATTGGATAGTTCAAATGTACGCTCATCGCTTCCATGCCTGAGCTATAAACCCAGCCCGGCATGCCAACGAACGTCATTGCGCTGATGTAGGTTGCAAGAATCGACACACCTGCCGTAAACCAACCAAACTGTTTTCCACCAGTCGAAAAGTCGCCACCGACGCTATAGCGCCTATTAACTAAGTAGCTGATAAACAAAGTAGTTAGCACATAAAGAGCAATAACCACAAAACTTGAGTACGTAACCATTTTTAGATTCCGTTTATTGTATGTCGCAATTAATTCGCTGCCAATAGTACTCAAAAATGGATGTTTTCCCTCAAAAACCCACAATAAGTGTGACTATTATCACTAAGATAGACGATTAAACACTCAAACCACCCCACAAAGCACAAAAACCCAGTTAAAAGAGATCAAGATCACTAAAATGCACAAAATGGGTGCGCACTCATTTTAAAATTGACTTTGATCACGGATCTAATAACCACAAAAATTCTATTATCTCTCCCGAAATGAAGACGGTGTGATGAAGCTAAATAATCAACACACAATAATTAAAACCAAAACCACCCTATATAAAATAAAGGTTTATCGGTCATGACCATTAAAAAACACATGAGCGAAGTTCCTATGATTCAAAGGGTAGCCGCATATCTAGCCATTCTAGTAGGTTACTTTTTCTATTGTTACAACTTTGTTATTATTGACTACGTACGCCCATACATCGTGGAAGAGTATGCTGGTATCAGCCTCTCTGATACCGCTCAGTTTTACACTTGGCAATCAATTGGTGCTCTGATTGGTGCACTGAGCTGTGCATGGTTCGCAACTAAGTTCGGCAAGAAATCCACGCTAATAGCAATTACGGCTTTAAACGGTGGTGCAACCATCATCAACATGATGTTTACCGACTACGCGACATGGGCTGCAATGCGTTTCATCATTGGACTATCTTTAGGTGGTTACTTCACTGTAGCTGTATCTTTGATGATTGGCCTATTTACACCAACGGTTCGCGGTAAGTTGACTGCTTTTGCTTCTTCAATGTTCTCTGTTGCTTTAGTGGCAATGGGCGCTTACGCAGCCTTCATTACAAGTGTTGATGCACCTTGGCAGAGCCTAATGTGGGTAGGTGGTATTCCACCGCTTGTAGCAGCAGCGTTAATGATCTTTGTATTACCAAGCGACAAAACTGTGATCGCCTACGGTGAAGAAGATCAACAAGCAACAACCAATACAGCTGGGGAAGTAACCGAAGCTAAAAAAGGTTCTTGGGGTGAGATGTTAAGCAAGCCTTACCGCAAAATTACGATTACTTGTTTACTTCTTTCTGGTCTTAACTTCTACGGATTCCAATTCTTCGGTGGCTTTGTAACTACCTACCTGAAAGATGTTCGTATGTTTGATGGTGCAACCATCGGTTTGATCTTCTCTATCTCAGCATTTGGTTCACTCTTCGGTGCTTGGTTCTGGGGATGGGCAGCAGATAAGTACGGTCGTAAGATCAACGCGTTCGGCTTTATCCTCGCAGGTATCATGGTTTCTATCTTCTTTGTCGCACCTGGCGACATGATGATTGGCGGCCTAAACATGCTGGCTCTTCTAGGTCTTATCTACAACTTCGGCCTGTCTGCTTCTGCAGTATGGGGCGGTTACTTCTCTGAATTGTTCCCTGCACGCTTGCGTAGCTATGGTGCAGCTTTATTCCATGGCGGTCGTATTATCGGCATGTGGGCACCAATGGTTCTTATCTTCATCCAAGAGCGTACCGACCTACAAACAGCAATGTGGGGCTCACCAATCGTATGGATTATCGCCGGCCTACTATGGCTAACACTGCCTGAAACTCTAAAAGGTGGCGTCTTCGATAAGAGCAAAAAAGCTGAAGCAGCAAAAGCTTAATTCGACACTCATACGCTGAAGTTCAAATACGAAAAGTTTAAAGCCGGCTGATAAATCAGCCGGTAACAAAACCCAAATCGAGTCCTGTTCCGAATGTTGACTCGACAACACAAAGAGAAATTATTATGTCTAAATATCAAGAAGCGAAACGCATTGTTCGTGAATACTTCGATGCAATGGAAAACGCAACTCACGAGAACGTTGCTGAAGTTTTAAAAGCACACACTTCTGAAGATTACTTGTGGCGCGGTGTTTACCCATTCCGTGAGCAAGAAGGCGCACAAGCAGCAGCTGACGTATTCTGGGCACCAATGATGAAGTCAATGACTCGCATGCAGCGTCGTCAAGACATCTTCATCGGTGGTAACAACGAAGTTAACCCAGATGAGATTTGGGTAATGAGCATGGGTCACTTCATGGGTCTATTCGACGCTGAATACCTAGGTATGCGCCCAACTGGCAAGATCATGAACGTTCGCTACGCAGAATTTAACTGTGTTGTTGATGGCAAAATCACTAAGACAGGCCTGTTTCTAGACCTACTAGGCATGATGGATCAAGCGGGTTGCTACCCACTTCCACCATCAACTGGTAAGCACTTCGTATACCCTGGCCCACGTAACCACGACGGTCTGCTATTCGAAGACGCGGCTCCAGAAGAAGGTGTTGCGACACTTGCTCTAGTAAACAAAATGGTTGATGACCTGTCTGCTCTTAACGACAGCGGCGCGATGGGTTGCCCACCAGAAGTACTAGCGAAGAGCTGGTCAAAAGACATGATTTGGTACGGCCCATGTGGTATCGGCGCGTCTTACACAATTCCTCGCTACCAACAACAGCACCAACTTCCTTTCCGTAACAACCTGAAAGACAAGAAGTTCAACGGCCACGTTTGTCGTTTCGCTGAAGGTAACTTCTCTTGTTTCTTCGGTTGGCCAAACCTATCAAACACACCAACAGGTGGCTTCCTAGGTATGACTGGCGGTGAAGTACGTGCAAACATGCAAGTAGTTGACGTTTACTACCGTGACGGTGACAAACTGTCTGAGAACTGGGTTCTTATCGACCTTCCTTACTGGCTACAACAGCAAGGTCTAGATGTGTTCGAACGCACTTCAAGCATCATGAACCCAACGCTGTAATCGATACGCTTTAATCCAAAAGATTGAAACGAAATAGTGGCAACCTAAATAGACATCTGATTTAGGTTGCCACGCTTACTGGGGGACCCTTCTTGCTCCTAGTAAGTGCTCCAACCAATTCATTATTGCTCCACTAATAACTGAATCTACTAGTGCCTCATGGATGGGGTACACCCTGCCAAACCATTACCAATATAACGGGCTTGAAAGCACGGTGGCTTTCTACAGCCTGAATAAAGAGAATTACAATGAAAAAGTCGATTCTTTCAGCAGTGATCCTGACAGCACTTACCTCGGGTTCTGCTTTTGCTGCACACACTTTTACCAATGACGCGGGCGATAGCCTTACTTTAGACGGTCGTTTCGACGTTCGTTACCAAGATAAGGGCGGCGACCACAACGGTGAGTGGAACAGCGGTAGCTCTCGTTTCGGCCTTAAAGGTCAAATGGGACTCGATAACGGCTGGACTGGCTTTGGCCATGCTGAATGGGGTTACAACTCAGGTGCTAACGGCGACAATATTTACGACCGACTTCTATACGCAGGCGTAGAGCACGACAAATACGGCAAGATCGCAGCAGGTACTAAGCAGTGGTCTACTTTTTATGACGTCGCATGGTACACCGACTTAGGTCGTGTCTTCGGTACTCGCGGCTCAGGTGTTTACAACCTTTCTGACTGGGGTATTGCATCTGGTACAGGTCGAGCAGAAAACTCCATTACTTACCGTAACTCAATCAACGACCAAGTAAGCTACGGCTTCACTTACCAAACGACACGTGAAGAAGTGGCACTAGCGAGTAATGCGACGGCTTCATTGAAAAACGGAATGGGTGCGTCAATCACTTACAAACCGGTTGATGGCGTAACACTAGGTGCAGCTTACCACCAAAATGAAATTGCAGACCTAGACTCAGGTGTGGTTGGCGTAGAAAATGGCGACAACATGCGCATCATGCTATTGGGTGCGAACTACAGCAACGGCGGCTTCTACGCAGGTGCCACTTTCCATGTTGGCGAAAACTGGGAAGCTGTAAGCCAAGGCGGTACGGATGTAATGTTCGATACCCTAGGTGGTGAAATCTACACTTACTACCACTTCGACAATGGCCTACGCCCTACGTTGAACTACAACTACATGGAAGATCGTGATGACCAAACAGATGGCTATGAGCGTAACCTGCTTATTCCTGGTGTTGAATACCACTTCCAGAAGAACAAATTCCTAGTTTGGACTGAGTACCAATTCGACCTAGGTAAAGATCAGCTCGTTGGCAATAAATTCGAAAACAGAGATGACCAATTCGCTGCAGGTATTCGTTACTACTTCTAACGCCCAGTTAGTCGATTCATAAATTCTTTAAACAAAGCTCTGCTCTTACGCAGAGCTTTTTTGGGTCATACCCAGAATAATATTCAACACTCTCTATTAACCCTTATTTTTCATCCAATCATGGCATATTGTATTTTTGAGTACGTACCTAATTATGTTACTCTATGCACAATCAATTTGGTTCAAAAGTATGGTCTATGAGCTCTCCAAAACACTCCACGGCGTCAAAGCCAACCGTCACCTCTAAAGATGTCGCTAAACTTGCTGGCGTTTCTCAATCAACTGTATCTCGTGTATTTGTCCCGGGCAGTTCAGTGTCTGAAAAGACCAAGCAAAAAGTGTTCGATGCAGCAAAATCGTTGAACTATCGTCCCAATGCCTTTGCCCGCAGTCTGACGACAAATGAGTCCAAATTGATTGGCTTAGTTTTCCCAGATGCCGACTACCCTATCCACATGAAAACTCTGCAGCTTATCTCTACTGAGCTACAAAAACAGGGTTACTCTGCGGTATTGATTCCTTGGCAAGTGGATGGAAACGACAACCACTCGATTCCTAATATCTTCCAATACCGAGTTGATGGCGTAATTGCTGCTTCGGCGACCTTTAATAAGTCGCTTTATGAAGAGTGTGAAGAGTTCAACATCCCCATTGTTCAGTATGCTCGTGTAGTTGAGGGGACTAAGAGTAGCCATGTAATAAGTGACAACTACGCCGCTGGCCAAGTCGCCGCTCAGCATTTACATAGCGTAGGAACAAAGTCAGCGGTTTACCTGACAGGTAACGTGCCAACCTACACCAACGGCGAGCGTGAATCGGGCTTTTGCTCAGAATTCGAAGATCTAACAGGCAAGCAAGCTCGTGTTATTGAAGCTGACTATGACTACCTTGATGCTCTAGATACCATTCGGACTCTGTTTTCAGAACCCACACATCCTCAAGCGATTTTCTGTGCGACAGATAACCTCGCGATGGCAGTAATGGATGTGGCGCGCTTAGAATTTAACCTGCGTATTCCAGAAGATCTTCAAGTGATTGGTTTTGACGATATCCCACAGACTCAATGGTTGAACTACCAACTCACTACCTTCAAGCAAGATTTCAGACGCCTTGCACGTGAATCAGTGAAAATTGTCGTTAGCCAGATTCAAGAGCAAGACACAAGCTTGGTTAAGCTGATGGTGCCAGTGAAGTTCATTGAACGAAACACGACGCTAAAACAGAACCAACGTTAAGACGCTTTCAAACAAAAATCCCGCTCAGTGTGAGCGGGATTTTTTATGATATTTAACTAGTTACCTACACCACCGGTCTTCTCTGCCGGAGAGTCAGGCGTCACTGGAGGCCACTCTTGGAAGGTTGCTAGATGTTGTTGGACAGCCGCTTGTGCCGGGCCAAATGCCCACATTTTTTGTCCCATCCATTTTAGGTACATGCCCGACTCTTCCGCCGCTCGCTCGTAAGGATCACGACGCAGGTTGAACAGCAATGGCGCGTTAAGTTCTTCTTTCGGGCCACTCCAACCGTGATTCTGAACCACGAAATGCGCCTTCCAATCACCAACACGAACCGCTTGCAGCTTGTCTCGTTCGTAGTAGTAGATCTCTTTACGGTTTGACTCGCCTTTCTCAGTCAGCATATCCACTTGGTTGTAACCATCAAGGTGCGCTTTAAAGCCATCGTGACCTTTCAGCAGTTTTTCTTTTAGATCCGTTGGACCACCAGCCGCAGCGACCAGAGTGGGTAACCAGTCCATACCATCAAAGATGCCATTGCCTACAGTACCCGCAGGGATTTTACCCGGCCAGCTAACCAATGCAGGGGCTCTTACGCCACCTTCCCAAGTTGTGCCTTTCTCACCGTGGTATGGTGTCATACCGCCATCTGGCCAAGTCATGATCTCTGGGCCGTTATCGGCAGTGAAAATGATGATGGTGTTGTCAGCAATACCGAGTTCTTCCATCTTCGCCATCATCTCACCGACGTGATCATCAAGATCTTTCATGACCACTTCTTGGAGTCCCCAACCGTTTTGACCGAGCATCGCTTCGTATTCAGGTGACAGGTGCGTCCAAACGTGACCGCGTGATGGACAGTACCAAGTAGGTGTGAGATGGATTACGCAGATCAATAAGGATTGGAAGTTTCACGCAACCATTGATGCAGGGCTTGGTAGTGACACCAACTTTACCTCATCTCTCTTAACTGGCGTGCGATACCAGATAAACAGTTGGTCTGACTTAAATGTTGCCTACAAATCAACTTGGGTTGATTACGAGAACAAGGGCACCTTTGAATACGATACCGCATCGCAAGGGTTCCTGATTGGTTGGGCTGCTCTTTTCTAGTCAAACAATAAGAGGTAAGCCTGATATCGTTAGGCTTACCTGACAATGTCAATCTTTCAAGAGTTAATGCCGGTTTTAACTAACGAACAAGCAAAACTACCCATCAACGACCTAGTTATTCACAGTGTTTGGAACTACGCACTCTTTCTTCATGATAGTTAAGCCGGCCTCGAGAGTTTCTGTCCAAGCTTGTTCGACGCTTTCATCGTAGTGAGGGTCATATTTTTTAACTGTATTGAGTAACGAATTGAACCACTCGTTGAGTTCTTGCTCAGAGATATCCATTCCTAAATCTTTATGTCGCTTCCCAAGCTTTTTTACCGAGTTTCGTACGCTCGGCAGACCCGCAGAGTTATAGATAAGAATGATCGAGGCTTTAAGCATCTTGGTTTGTTGCTCTAACCCTATATTTTCAAAACGTTCTGAAAATCTTGGATTATGCTCGCAAAAATCCGCCAAAAACGTTTCGAGAAATTCTTGGTCAATCCGGCAGCGCTCAAAACTTTCATAAAACAGTTCGTTCGGTTTCATCTAGCCAGTCCTTTGCAAAATTTTGAGTTATCGGGAAGCTAACAAGTCCAGAGCCGCAACTTAGCCAACTCCGAACCATCAATATGATCTAAGTATACGCCACTGTGGCATAAAATGAACGATGGCATAACGTAAACTACGGCATAAAGTGCGTTGCACAAATCTTGTTTCCATCAGGATCTCGCAAATAAGCCATGTACAAGCGACGCTCGTCAGAACCTCTCGCTCCGGGGCCATTTTCAATGCTGGTACCGCCATTTTCGACGCCAACTCGATGCCACTCATCTACAACTTCAGGAGAAGACGCAAGAAAACCCACCGTCATACCGTTGCCGTGAGTCGCAGGCTGACCATCAATCGGCTTCGTTAAGCCCAACACACCCGTTTGGCTAACGTAAACACAGCGCCCTTTGGGATCAACAGAGCCTTCGCTATAACCAAGCACTTTCATGATTGGGTCATAAAAAGCCTTCGCGCGTTCAATATCATCGGTACCGAGAAAAACATGGCTGAACATAACTAACCTCTTCTTTTATTGAAAGAACCATCTAAACTAGACCTATAATTCGTGTTTGTCTAGGCACGCTATTCGGTCACAACTGTTGCTTAACCCATTGAGCAAACACCTGAAACTTAGTTCGCTGTTCCATGCCTTTCGGGAACTCAGTTAGTCTGTTCAACAATTCGTTGTGCGCCCTGCCCTTGGTCATGCAAGATATCATCAGGATTTAGCAAGTTGCACTTTTGCATACTCAAGCATCCGCAACCGATACAGCCGGTTAAGTTCTCTTGTAGCGATTTAATCTGCGCCATTTTACTGTCGAGTTGCCCCTGCCACTTCTTAGCAACGCGCTCCCAATCTCGCTTAGTCGCGGTATGGTTCATCGGCAGTGTCGATAACTCTTCGGTGATCTCTTCCAGCGTGAAGCCAATCGACTGTGCGACTTGTATCAAAGCAATTCTTCTCAACATCGCCGACTGATAACGGCGCTGATTTCCGTTAGTACGAATTGAAGCAATCAACCCCTTGGTTTCGTAAAAGCGTAAGGCCGAAGGAGCCACGCCACTGCGCTCAGCCAACTGGCCTATGGTGAGGTATACGATGTTTCTCATTACGACACTATCCTTGAGATCATAAATATTTAAAGCTTACTTTAACTTTAGAGTAGCGACCTATTGTTACCTTAACCAATTAATGTCCTTAAACTTTGACAACGGGCGCAATGAAAAGCAATCGTGAACATGGCTGCTTTGTTTTATTGTGGTGTTCTCGCTCTCTAAATCTGACTCATGATCGATTTCAGGCTCTCGGCCATTTCGGCATTGATGATCTCACCCGTTTCTACATTAAAGTTGTCGTAGAAACTTGGCACCGACATCGACCCCTTCACATCTGCATCAAAGTAAGGTGCCGAATTTACCGCAGACGACAACACAGAGTTTGCGCCGCCTGGGCCTGGTGATGTGGAGAGCATCACAACAGGTTTGCCTTGGTACACTTTCATGTCGATTCGTGATGTCCAATCAAACAAATTCTTAAAGGCTGCGGTGTATGAGCCGTTATACTCTGCAAAAGAGATGACCACAGCATCTGCTTCGCCAATCTTGCTAAAAAAGCGTTGAGCGTGTTGATGAACACCTGAATCTTGCTCTCTTTTCTCGCTGTAAATTGGCATCTCGAAATCATTAAGGTCGAGCACCTCGACTTGCGCGCCTTCGACTAAACCTGCGGTGTACGCTGCAAGTTGTTGATTAATTGATGTTGTACTGTTGGTCGCGCCAATCGCTAATACTTTCATTGTTGATCCTTGTTCATTTTTCTCACCTTTTTGCACTCATGACTTCAATTACGGAGCTCAAAATTCATAACTGAAGATTCGTAACGTCTGTTTGATAACATCAAAACCTGCACTAGGCGACAAGGTGATAGATTGTGTTTTTAGATTGGGGATGATGATAAAACCTCAAGTTAACTTGAGGTAAAGCGATATTTTCAAAATATAGGAAATAGTTTAAAAACACTTATAAAGCAGTTGATTATGAAAGGTTTAACATAGGTTGGCATTACACAGGAAAAAGTCAGCACACCCAAAATACATTGAGTGTGCTTTATCGAAGTATTATTTACTTAAAGTGATTTAATGGACAGACACCAGAGTAAGCGACACCGGATAGCTCGGCCATTTCGCGATTCCATGTTGCCAAATCATGAGGGTTAAATTGATTCAAATGATCATGCCCACATGCCCTCGCCATCACTTGCATTAATTCTGTCGAGGCTTCAAAGAAGTTCTTAAGCTGGTTCGATGCTTTCTCGACATTCAAACGCTGACGTAAATCGGCTTTTTGAGTTGCAATACCAGCAGGGCAATTATTGGTGTTACACATTCTCGCCGCCACACAACCTATCGACTGCATGGCACTGTTTGAGATAGCGACACCATCAGCACCAAGCGCCATCGCTTTTACGAAATCCATCGGCACGCGCAAGCCGCCCGTGATGATCAATGTGACTCTGTCACTGACCCCTTGTTTATCGAGATACGCTCTAGCGCGAGCGAGTGCTGGAATAGTGGGAACACTGATATGGTCACGGAACATTTCTGGCGCCGCCCCTGTACCGCCACCACGCCCATCTAAGATGATGTAATCGGCACTGGCATCAAGCGCGAACTGAATGTCTTCTTCGATGTGATTGGCACTTAACTTAAAGCCAATCGGGATACCGCCTGTCACCTCTCGAACACGGTCGGCGAACTTTTTAAAATCCTCGACCGTGTTAAGGTCGACAAAGGTGGGTGGAGAAATCGCTGCCGTGCCCGCTTCAATGCCACGCACCTCCGCGATCTTGCCTATGTTCTTCGCGCCCGGTAAGTGCCCGCCCGTTCCGGTTTTGGCACCCTGCCCGCCTTTAAAGTGGAAGGCTTGAACGTTTTTGAGCTTAGCTTCATCGTAACCAAACTGAGCACTGGCTAATTCATAAAAGTAGCGAGAGTTCGCCGCTTGCTCTTCGGGTAACATACCGCCCTCACCGGAGCAGATACCCGTCCCTGCGAGTTCGGCACCTTTCGCCAATGAGACTTTTGCTTCTTCAGATAGCGAGCCAAAACTCATATCAGACACAAACAAAGAGATGTCCAATTTGAGTGGCTTCTTCGCTTTGGGGCCAATAATCAGTTCAGTTCCAACGGGCATATTCTCCAGCAAAGGCTTGGTGGCCATTTGCGCGACCATCACTTGAATATCGTCCCAGTGAGGCAATAGATGTCTTGGAACGCCCATGGAGGTCATTGGCCCATGATGTCCAACCTTGGATAAACCATCACGCGCCAGTTGATGAATAAACTCGACGGTAGGTTCTTCTTTGGTTGCGCTCGCAGCTGGCGACAAATCTGGCGCAGCCGCTTGAATGTGAACCTCCGGGCCTTCTTGCCCAACTTGTTCCGCTGTGAACTGTTTATGAGTGCCATCGCAGAAAGGAAGGTTGTTGGAATACTTACAGCGACAAAGGTAGGCGTCTCCGCTCTCTTCGGCGACAAAGCTTTTCGGTTTGAACCCCGTACCGGCATGAGAACCGTCACAAAACGGTTGGTTTTTCGACTTCCCGCAGGTACAGAAGTAATACTCTTCTCCCTCTGTCAGCTCGATTTTGACGGGTTTGTTATCCGCGATTACTGGACTCTTCATAGTTCGTTCACCTTTTCTTTTTTATGATTTGATGACTGAAGCGATGACTTGCTCGCAAGAATAAAGTAAAGGTGAGATACGCGGCTAATTCAATAAACGGATGAAGTAAAGCGACTCCAGTCGAAAGCCTGAATCACCATCAAACCGATAGCCATCGTGCTGATATTCATATCTTGGTTTTATGCCTCAACAATATCTATTCTGTCTAAATAATGGAAAACCACTTTTAAAGACCAACACCAAGGCTCTCATCATTAACTCAAGTTTTAAGTTTGTAGGGTTAGATCAGACAAACTGAAATTTTGTTATATAAAAATTGAGCTAGAATTATCTCAGCTTCCAAAGGTAAGCCAGAAATACAAACGGCAGTACGACAATTAATTTCAGCTGAAATAGGTAAACACTTTAACCTTTCCAGCAACAAAGAGAGAAATCATGAAAAAATCATTCAAGAAAGGCCGCATAAGCGGACTTGTTAGTATCGCATTGTGCCTAGGTGCGTCAGGTGCTTTTGCCGCAGATTACGACCTAGTTATCGAGAATGGACGAGTGATGGACCCTGAAAGCATGCTGGATGCTGTATTAAACGTCGGGATCAAAGATGGTCAAATCATCAAAATCACGGCAGAAAAACTCGACGGTGATGAGACAATCGATGCAACAAATCAAGTGGTTGCCCCAGGTTTCATTGATACCCACTTTCACTCGCTAGATGGTTTATCTATCAAGCTTGCAGCCCTAGATGGTGTAACAACGGGTATGGATCTGGAAGTCGGTGCGATTCGCGTCGGTGAGTGGTATGAAGAAAAAGCGGGTAAATGGCCACTGAACTACGGTACTGGTGTCAGCCACGAAGGAGCTCGTCTTCAAATCCTAGATCCTGAAGTGAAAATTACAGGCCCACATGATGCAACTACGATTCTTGGCTCGCTTCGAACTGAAGCGGCTAAAGACGGTGTGAGTGGCTGGTCTGAGACCAAAGCTGATATCGAGCAGATGAACCAAATCCTTTCTGTTCTTGATCAAGGCTTTGCAGAAGGTGCATTGAACCTAGCTTCAACAACCGCTTATATGAAAGATGGTTTGACGGCATTTGAGATGTACGAGTCCATGAAAGTCGCAGCAAACTGGGACCGATTTGTATCATCACATACCCGTTTTCACGCTAACCCTTCAAATCCAGAAGCACAGCTGGGTTTTGACGAAATCTTTACCAATGCGATGCTTCTCGACTTACCATTTTTGATGCTCCACAACAACGACTTCGGTTGGTGGGAAGTAGAAGAAAAGCTAAAGCTTGCACGAGAGAAAGGCTTAGTGATGTGGTCTGAATACTATCCATATGATGCGGCATCCACTGCGATTGGTTCATCTTTCCTTGTACCGGAGTCTGTGGAAGGGATGTACAACGCGAAGTATGAAGAAATGATGTACGACCCAACACGCGATAAATTTCTGACCAAAGAAGAGTATCTGGTCATTGCCGCTGAAGAACCGGGTCACTTGGTGGTTCTGTTTAGCCCTGCACGTAAAGATTGGATGAAATACTGGCTACAAATTCCAAACATGACCGTTGCAGCAGATTCTATCTATTCAGGTTTAGGTACTGATTCTTGGGATGCCGATCCAACAGAATATCAAGGTCACCCTCGAACTGCGGGTACTCGAGGCAAAGTATTACGTATGGCACGTGAAGAAGGCGTACCATTGTTATTCACACTTGCTCAAACGTCTTACTGGGCAGCAAAGCATCTAGGTGATGCGGGTGTTGAATCAATGAAAGTTCGTGGTCGTATGCAAGAAGGCATGGTTGCGGATATCACCATTTTCGACCCAGAAAACGTAACCGATAATGCGACTTACAAAGCCAAAGAACAAGGCAATCCAACAACCGGTATTTCTTATGTCATCGTAAATGGTAAGCAAGTGGTTAAAGAAGCTGAGTTCCAAAAAGTATGGGCAGGCCAACCCATTCGTAACACACCATCGGATGAATCGCGATTTGAAGGATTGAGCAAAGAAAAGTTCTTGGAAAACCTAACAGTACCAACGATTTCTATCGATGACTCGGGTGCCTCTGGCAATCCGCAACTATAGAAAAAAGTGAGGTAATCATGATCAAAAAGGCTATATGTGCATTGCTACTCACGGGTTCGTTTTCAGGAACGACAAGTGCAACTAGCATCGATGATATGGGATTTGATGTGTCTAGTTTTAAACAAACAGGACAACAAATATCTGTCAAAGAACCGAAAGCGCCAACGTTAGTTCAGGAGAGTAAACTGGCCTCATATGTAAGCGAAGTCGGCGTAGATGTCGCCAATTTGTCTCAGGTGCAAGTTGATGATTTGATCGGAAGTTATGACCAATTGCCATCAGCGATATTTTGTGATGAACACCAAGAGTTCGAGAT
The DNA here is from genome assembly GCF_041471785.1 of Vibrio sp. 10N.261.51.C6. Taxonomy (NCBI): domain Bacteria; kingdom Pseudomonadati; phylum Pseudomonadota; class Gammaproteobacteria; order Vibrionales; family Vibrionaceae; genus Vibrio; species Vibrio sp. 10N.261.51.C6. The sequence goes on from NZ_JBFRPB010000010.1 coordinate 25,546, forward strand.
TCAGATATCAAGTACGAATATCTGGCAAAGAACGAAACTGATGAAGTTACGACAAGCGATTGGAGACGATCTACCTAACGCGCACTAATATGCCCTCATAACAGCCAGTGATTTTTACTGGCTGTTTTTTCATCTAATAAACCCAAGTTAGAAGTATTCATCATAAACGTGTTGGATGTATTCATTAGCAGCAGTAACGATAGATTCCCTTATCCCTTCAATATGTAAAGAATGTGGGCTCCATAAAGAAATGGGAACCTCTAAACCTTTTTTAATCTCAGTAGGCTTGAGCTCAACTAAATTCTGCTGCACAAATTCAGAGTAAATAACAGAGCGAGGAAGTAACGCCCAACCTAAGTCTAGCCGAACCAATTGGATCACAAGCGCAAGTTGGTCAACAAGCTCATAGTTAGCAGAAAGGGTGACTTTATCTGCCATCCCTTCATCGATTAATGATTTCAAGATTAACTGCTTAGATATTTTTAACTTAGAGAACAGTTCGTTTGGTGGCGTTTTACTCAGTTCACTGCCTTTACTTGCGAATGGGAGCAGCGTAAGGGTTTCTAGGTAAACCGCGTGAAAGCTATTCATCGCCCTACTCTCATGAGTATTCAAAAAACCGAAGTGCAGTGTCCCATCTTCAATCCCCTGCTCAATCTCCTTTTTATTCATGACCAGCATATTGACTCGACAACCTGGAAAGTCTTTTTGTAATTGCATTCTGATATCAGCCAAAATGAGCTGTGGCATAAAGCTTAGATAACCGATATTTATGGTTTCTGGTTCGCCTTGGGAGATGTTGAGCGCTATTTTATCAAAGGCTTTTAGCTGCTCAACGGCTTGCTTGGCATAGCGGTAAAGTAATTTACCTTCTTGTGTTGCTTCAACACTGCGACCTTTGCGCTCAAAGAGTGCGACATCAAGAATATCCTCTAAATTGACAACAACTTGCCCGATGGTACTACGGTGTTTATCTAGCTTAGCGGCAGCCTTGCTAAAAGATTTTTGCTCGTAAACCGTCACAAAGGTGGAGAGTTGCTCGAGGCTGAAATTCATAGATGACTCCAATATTCAAATAATGCTTTATTACTTTCAAATCAATCACTTTGACGTGATGAGTATAGACAGAACATGCATAGGTTACGACTTCCACCTCAAAAAAAACCAACAAGGTTCAAATAGTTTGTCTGATCACGTCAGACAATAGCAATTCTGAGTTTCCATTAAACGTTTATATCATTCCGGCTTATCTAAACAACCTATGTGAAATACCGATACGAATACAAAGAAGACTTTATCCAAAGCGGTGGATTTGGCATCAACAACCAAACCGCGATTGGTGGTACTGCTGCGGCATTCCTGAACGTTAAAAACTGGCGACGATGGCACTTTTTTCACCTTCAATCCGGAATACACATATATCGACGGCGATCTTGAAAGCAGCACCTTGAAAACAACACTCCGTCTAGCAACACCTTTATCACAAGATAAATCTCGCTGGGGAGAGCTTAGAGTTGAGAACACTTATGGCGAAGTAACAATCAAGTTCAGTCATCCAATCCTAAAGTAGATACATCATTATTTTTGCACTCAGCGTATTTGATTAACCAAGCTGAGTCGTAATTACTAAGAGGTTAAAATGAAACATCTTTTGAATATGTCAACGATTGCTCTGATATTGGCATCAGGGGCAACAACCGCTGAAGTAATGTCAGTAGAGTCCTCGACTTCGCGTTCACATTACGATTCATGGAATGAAACCAAGCAAAACCTTCAAAAAGAGCATGGCTTACAGTTGGGCATGGATTACAACATGCTGAGTATGGGAGCGATTGATCCTCTTGGGGATGCATCTGCTGCGGCAGGAGCATTAAGAGTCTTTGGTCAATGGGATCTTATAGAGACAGAAGATGGAGACAAAGGCGGAATTGTATTCAAGTTTGAGCATCGACATAAATACACAGAAAACTCCCCGAAAGAATACGGTTTGGCCGATCTCGGTTACTTAGGTTTTGCTCACTCCTTATATGGTGATCAAGGCTTTAGAACCACTCATTTATTTTGGCGTCAATCTCTACTGCAAGAACAGATGGTGGTTTACGCCGGTTTCTTAGACATGACGGATTACACCGATTTTTATGCGTTAGCTAGCCCATGGAATGACTTCAACAGTGGTGTGTTTACTTCCGGAAGTGGAACGATTGGTGGATTGCCTGATGGTGCACTGGGTGTTATGGCCGGCGGTTTTTTCTCAGATAGCATTTATGGCTCGGCCAGTATTCTTGATGCTAAAGGCAACGCTTCTGACTTAGTTGAAGGAGCCAAAGAGCTCTTTGACACAGGGGCCACTTGGAAAAGCTTAGAACTCGGTTGGACACCAAGTAAAGATATGCTGTTCATCAGCAATGCTCATATCAGCCTATGGCAGCGTGACGCAGTTGGAAACGATGATGAAGGTTACGGTATCAACCTGTCTCTATCAGGTTTAGTGGCTGAACGTTGGTTGCCTTTCATTAGGGCTGGATGGGCTCAAGATGGCGGAGCCATGTATGACGCCTCAGTAAGCGCCGGCTTTGGTTACATTCCTGCACAGAGAAACCAAGACATGTTTGGACTGGCAGTTAACTGGGCAAGCCCAATGGAGAGCACAACGCAAGGGTTGGACTTAGACGACCAATATACAACTGAAGCGTATTACCGAGCTCAAATCACACCATGGCTGCAAATTTCTCCAAGTGTGCAAGTTCTGAATCACACCGCGGTTGATCTGACCAATGGCTTCGACAACATCAATTTAATCCAGAATAAAACCGATGTGGTATTTGCCCTAAAAGCAAAATTCGAGTTCTAAATTAAACACACGTACAAATGATATTAAGGAAAATATCGTTATTAACCTTGCAGGAGTGCTAAATAAATTTCGAGTAAAAAATGAAAGTAAAAATATTCTTGGCGATACTCTTAGGTATGGCTTGTAATACTGCGACTGCGGAAGCAGAAAAAACAAGTAACGATCAAGTACAACGAATTATTCTTGTTCGACATGCCGAAAAGCCAGATGACGGCCTTGGTAACCATTGCTCCAACTGCGATCCAATATGGCATGCCCATCAACACACAATATGGTTGGAATGACTTTGAAGTTATTCTTAGATAAATACCGTAATGCAGATCTTTTACTGGCGTGGGAACACATCAGCATTGAAGTGCTTGTTACTTTGATTAAGCATCGCTTTGATAACGTTGACCCAATCCCAGAATGGCCAAATTCTGATTACGACATGTTTTTAAGTTAATCATCGATTGGAGTAAACCGAGTGATCTGACAATCAATGTTCATAAACAAAAGTTTGGAGACATCTCGACTGAATGCCCTAGCACCAAATAAGTTGCTGGTTAATGGCTTTTATCGAACAACAATCAGAAGAGTGAATTAACCTCAGCCCGAGTACACAATAACAAGTTACTCCGTACTCAGGCAAAAACTAGTCAACCTTTAATACAACAAGCCTCTAATCAAACAATTCGATAACCAATTTATTGTCTTTAATCACTAGATTGGGTTCCGATGACTTAATCAACGACTCTTGAACCTTGTTGCTGTCGAGTTTGTAAACCGGAGACTGGGACAAAGCAAAACCTATCATCGATACAGCTGGTTTGAGTAGTGTCTCTATTTCAGGCGAAAGCTGTTTGCCTTTTTCTTCAAAGCGCTCTAGTCGCAGCGACTTTAGATACACCTCGCCACTCTCCTTGTCGTATTCGGGAATCGCGCTGAACTCTAAGTCTAAATCCAACCCCATATTAGGCATATTGAACACTTGAACTTTTGCATTGGTATTCGCCAACACGGACACGCGTTGTGCATCGGCTCGACCAATTTGCACTTCTAGATCATCCACAGCCACTTGTGCGTACATCACACTTTGCACACCAACCTCTTGTTCTAGCATCACTGAGTCTTCAAGGTACTTCGTCATTTCTTGCTCGGTAATGCTGTAGCTAACACAACCACTGAGCATCAGGGCTGTCACAGCTATAATCAAACGGTTCATTAACTTTGTTGTCATTGGAGATAGGCTCTTATTTTTTAAATGCATGGAACGGATGTTACCTCGAGATGATACTGTAAATTGGTTGTCACAATAACAGTGTCGGATAACTGGGCAGAATGATCCACCTAAATGGTGATGTCGTATCAATGAGAATTGACGAAAATAGTAAGGAAAACAATGACTGCATTAACGATATTTTACGATGGAACCTGTCCACTTTGTGCAAAAGAGATGGCAGCACTGACTAAGTCTGATTCCAAAGATCAGATCCAGACCGTCGATATCTACAGTGAAGCGTTTTCAAACTACCCGCAAATAGATGCCGAGGCAGCCAATACAATCTTGCATGCACTGGACGAAAACGGAAAGCTGCTGCTCGGTTTAGACGTGACTTACCAAGCGTGGAAGCTAGTAGGAAAGGGTTGGCTGTATGCCCCGTTACGTTGGGCGATTTTTAAGCCAATGGCAGATTGGTGTTATCTACGGTTTGCCAAAAATCGATATAAGATTTCGTTTTGGCTAACCGGAAAATCACGTTGCAACGGTAACAGCTGCACAAAATAGTGTTGAGTTAAGACATGCCGCTGGCGACTTTGTAGTAAACGATGCCAAATAGGGCTGCGAACACCAATACCGTAACGGCCACTTTCAACCAAATAAATTTCATGCTTTGTCCTTTTAATTCTGTTTACTGTTCCACGCGACAAGTTAGCACAACAAAACATACGGTTGTGTAATGATTGATAGAACTTTGTAGTGAACCCTGATTCCCAGAGAGAACCTTTATGTCGGCAAAAGAGAGAAACCTTCCCACACATCGAATTTCTAGATTCAGTAAGTTCGCTTCGTTGGCGACAAGAGTCGCGGGTAACGTGCTAACGGAAGGCACCAAACAAATTGCACAAGGCAACAGGCCCAAAGCAAAAGACTTACTGTTAACGCCACAAAACATTGCTCGCCTGACCGATCAACTCGCACACCTGCGCGGTGCGGCTATGAAGTTAGGACAGATGCTATCAATGGATGCGGGTGATGTCTTAGAACCAGAGTTAGCCGACATTCTCTCTCGCCTGCGCTCCGATGCCGATCCACTGCCAACAAAACAGCTCAATCAAGTGTTAGAAAGCTCGCTCGGGAACCATTGGAAAACCGAATTCCTGTCCTTCAATTTTAAACCGATCGCCAGTGCATCTATCGGACAAGTTCACCAAGCCTATAGTGATGCTGGGGACAAACTCGCAGTCAAAGTCCAATACCCCGGCATTAGAAAAAGTATCGACAGTGATGTAGATAACGTGGGCACGCTGCTCAATATTGTTGGCTTGATACCAAAGTCGGTCGACTACAAAGGCTTGTTAGAAGAGGCAAAGAAACAGCTCCACGATGAAGCAGACTATGCTCGCGAAGCTGATTACGCAACTCGTTACCATGATGCATTGAAAGAATACTCTCACTTCGTCGTACCTAAGATTCATCCGCAAGTCTCTTCAGAATCGGTGCTCGCCATGGACTTCATCGAAGGCGTCTCGATAGAGCAAATCGAAAGTTACGACCAAAGCACACGTGACTTTGTAATGCACAGCTTACTGGAGCTTATGTTCAGAGAGTTGTTCGATTTTAAGATGGTGCAAACCGATCCCAATTTCGCCAACTACCTTTATGTTGAAAACACCCGACAAATTGGCTTATTAGATTTCGGAGCAACCCGTGAGTACAGTGACCGCTTCAGCGAGGGTTATCGCTTGGCCTTTTCCTCTGTCATTAACAACGATGAGCAAGTGCTCAACCGAGCTTTAGAGCAAATAGGATTCTTTAGCGAGACAATTCTTCCCGAACAACGCCAAGCGATTCTAAATCTAGTGAAGATGGCCTGTGAGCCGATGTTAGTTGACGAAGAGTACGACTTCAAAGCCAGTGGATTGGCACAAAGGCTTCGTGAAGCAGGCACCATTTTGAGCATGGAACAAGAGTATTGGCATACGCCGCCCGCCGATGCGCTGTTCCTGCACCGAAAAATTGGTGGCATGTATCTATTAGCGGCTCGCCTTGGTGCAAAAGTGAATATCAGTCGCTTGGTCGCTCCATATCTTATCTCAGAGAGCAAAAGCACAACTAAAAGCGCGAGTTAATGAGACAGTAAATAATACGCAAAGTGATCATTTCATCGTGCTCAAGAGTAATAACCATTACGCCAACTAAAATGAGCCAACCCTATGAAATGTTCACTACTTTGCTCAACCGCACTGATTACAAGCCTCACGAGTTCCATCGCCTTTGCAGCGAGCTGTCCCGAAATACTTAATGGCAAACAGCGCTTGTTAAACTCAACCGAAGAAATCGCCTTGTGCGATGAGTTTCAAGGCAAAACTCTATTGGTGGTAAATACAGCGAGCCAATGTGGCTTCACTCCGCAGTTTGAGCAACTCGAGCAACTTCATCAAACCTACAAAGACCAAGGCTTCACGGTTATCGGTTTCCCAAGTAATGATTTTCGCCAAGACAAGGGAAGCGAAGAGAAGACGGCAAAGGTTTGTTACCTAGACTATGGCGTGACCTTCCCAATGATGGCGCGAGCTTCACTGTCTGGTAGCAACGCCAACCCCGTGTTTACAGAGATACAACAGCAAGCGGGCGTAACGCCTAAATGGAACTTTTACAAATTCTTGATCAGTAAAGAAGGTAAAGTCGTCGCCACCTTCCCTAGCTCCACATCTCCAGTGAGTGCCACGCTCAAAAACGCGATTGAGCAGCAGTTATGAAGGCGGATTACATGGCAACAACTCAAACCCGTAACACCATGGCCAAACTGGGGTACATGGGGTTAATTCCGTTTTTATTCGGTCTTCTCCTTTCGCTCACCGACAGCCAATTTATGGGGATAAGCGGTGAAACGCTGTTCATCACCTACAGCGTGGCAATTTTGAGTTTTCTTTCAGGGATCTTGTGGGCAAATGGCATCGAAAACTTTGAAAGCCAATCAAGTAACAAAGCACTGCTAATAAGCAACGCGATTGTGCTCATCGCTTGGCTGGCAGTATTGCTTGGCGAACAAAAAGAGCTAGTGACAACTCTGATTCTCATCTTTGGTTATATTGCGGTTTGGCGAGCTGAAAGGACGATGAGAGAAGAGAACCAGAGCCAAGGTCCTGATGGCTACTTTGATATGAGGACTCGGCTGACCTCTAGTGTCGTGTTAATGCACGGTATCGTGATGCTAACCTAGAGCTACGAGATTGTCTTTGAAGTGTGAGCCTTTGATTTAGTTAAGCGCCTTTGTTAAAAACCGTTAGCAACAATCTAGATGATGAGCTTCATCACTAACCTCGGCTCATCATCACCAAAGTAGTTGTCTTCTTGCTTGATGGTAACGAACCCCATCGATGCATAAAGCGCACGAGCCGATGTGTTATTTGGGTCTACAGTGAGCAAAAGCCTAGCATCTCGAGGCAACTGCTCAACCGCCTGTTGCATCAGTTTCCGGCCAACTCCCATGCCACGATAATTCTGGTCTACAGCCAATGAGAGGACCCAAAACTCATTCTGCTTGTCTGTGGTTGTCGTTAAGGCATAGCCAGCAATCTTTGAGTCTTGCTTAGCAACCAATAAACCTTTTCCCCAGCAATCAAAGGCCTGACGAAAGAAAAACAGCGGATAGGCGTGAGCGCCAAACAAAGCATGTTCAAGCTGGTAGATATCAGCCAGTTCTTGTTTTTCCGCACAAACAACATTCATAGATAGACCTCATTTAAACCGAACCTCAAGTTTAAACATGCAAACTCAAAGGTGCTATTAATAATATATCAACAGCCTAAAGGCTTACGAACTACCTTAACGAAGATGCCACTTAACTAACGCCTGAGGAGTAGATTAGGTTACTTATGTTTTACTGTCGAATAACCAACAAATTTGCGCCAGATAACGCAAGAAAAACCGAGCACGCTTTGTTGAAACGTTTTGCCATTTGTGGCTTAGAGAACCAGTTTCTGAGGTATAAGCCAAATGCCGCGTAGATCGATATCGCGAGCATTTCTAACACTAGAAAGGTGCTACCTAAAACAAAGAATTGAGTATTTACGTTCGCTGAAACATCGACAAATTGAGGAAGGAATGCAGTGAAAATGAGTATCGCTTTTGGATTGCCAGCAGCGAGTGCAAATTCTTGTTTAAACAGACCAAACCAATTCTTATTTCGTTCGATATCCACGACCGGACTGGCGTGTGAGCGCCATAGGTTGAACGCGATCCACAACAGATACATCGCGCCAAATAGTTTGATCAGGAAAAACAGCGTTTCAGAAGTATAAAGCACAACCGCTAAGCCAGATGCAGCCAAAGCAATCATGCCAGAAAAAGCGAGGATTCTTCCTAGGCCTGCGACAAAGGCGGCCTGAAATCCGTAACAACGGGCGTTGTTCATTGATAACAAATTGTTTGGGCCCGGAGTCATGTTGAGCGCAAAACAAGCGGGGATGAATAGCATTAACTTCCAGATTTCCATTGGTGCTTCCTAATTGCCAAATGCCGTGATTATAAAATCCTTAAACAAGGTCTTATCGTTTATAACAGCATTTCATATCTTTTGTAACTGCATAAAAAATAAGCACCAAATCTATACAGTAAATTTTCAATCAGTTCTCAAAAAACTGTTCGTACTCGGGTGTCGCTAGATTTTCGGCGACACCAATCTCACCGACGAAATAGATAGCGCTCGCAATTGTATCTATCGTTGGGTTTGATTCTCGCTCTGGGAAGTCGCCAACAGCAGGAACAGATTTTGGCGCAGACACCGAACTACAAACAAGGCTATTACATACCCTGTTTTGATTTTCTAAGGAGATAGCTTCAGGAACGTCAAAGTGCTGAGTGAGTACGTCGTGGTTAGACAATTCAGACGAAGCGTACGATAAGGTTGAGAATAGAGCTGAGAGCACAATCCACTTGTTCATGTATCTTTCCATTGATGGCATTCATTGAATTTATAAATACTATCGAATCTCACACATTATGAACAGTGTTTTATTTTAATTTGCGTGAGACTGCTTACCCAGCATCAACTTGTCGAGCAGAGCTTGCGGGACAACGATCACTGAGTATTTAACAAAGGCCACCAGCGCGATTACACCAACAGCCGATCCAAGAATAAAGTCATGGACATCAACCAACACCAATCCCAGAAGTTGATCACTCGCTATCGCTACTAATGCGATGCTAACTGCGGTTACCCACTTGCTGTGTTCATAAGGTAATTGTTCCATCGCTTGGCTTACAACATACAGAAGCATGAGCCGCACAACATAAGTTGCACAAAGAACCGCGACAACACCCCACACGCCATAAATAGGCGTCACTGTGAAATAACCAATGGCCGCCAAGACCGCACATCCACCTTGAATCCACATTTGAGATTGACTCGAATCGCCACTGAAACAACCAAGGTTAAGATAATCACCTGCATTTTTGATAACGCTAATCGCAAGCAGCGCAACAACAATGGCCCCCGCGTAATGATAACTGCTCGGTAAAATGAGAGAAATAAATCCGGGTACCGTTAGAATCATCAACGAACCTAAAACAATGGCGAGGTTCACTCCGACTAACGCCCTATCGGCACACATCTTACTGCCACCCGGCTGTTGAAGCATCGCCACACGGTTTGGAAACCACCAAAGCGCGTAAGGCTGCAACAACAGACCAAGAATCAACGCGAACTTTCCGCTAACCGCATAAATCGCGAGTTCTTCGACACCGACGAAGCTTGCCATTACCCAGCGGTCGAGCCCCATGATCATATACATTGATGCACCGCCAACCAGAACGGGCAGTCCGAATTTTAAGATCTTCGCCGAGTATTTGAAGCAACCAAAAGATCCCATCTCTTGCCATTGATAACGCACTAAACAAACCATTAGCAACACACTGGATACCGCAGCTGAAATCAACACGCCATCTATACCGTATCCAGCCTCAAGCAAAACAAAAGTCATGATGGCTTGAACACCGGCTTTCAACACATTGAGCATGCAAAAACGTTTCGCCATCGCGTTCATACGCATCAGCGTTAGCGGGATAGAAATCGCCCCATCGAGCATGGTAGGAATAAGCAGAAGCAGTATCTGGTAAGGCTGGAATTCAACTGGCAACATTAAGATTAACAACGGCATACTGAGGGCAATCAAGGCGCCCCCAAGCACGCACACCAGCACGCTCAATGTGAAGCAGTTCGAGACGAGCTTTTGCTTTTCATCACCTTCGGCGACACCCACATAACGATACATGGCATCGACAATACCGAAGCTGAACAATATCGTCCCAATGTCTGCCAGCAAGACAATGGCTTCTAAGGAACCATACTCTGCCAACGTCATATTGTGCGTAATGTACGGGATCATCACCAATGAAATCCCTTTCATCATTAATATACCGATGGCGTAGTAAGCCGACTGCTTTAAAGAACCCATAGTCGTCACCTTTTCCTTACCAAGCTGGCTTTAGGAAACTTTTACAGTCTCCAATTAGGTGTCTCAATGTGCGTTTTTGAGGTGACATGACCAAAGAACGGAAACTGTAGGCAATAGCCTGTCTATTCTGTTGTAAACCTCGATAATAGTCAGCATAACCTTCCAGTATTCTCGCCTTTGCGATTTTGAAGCTAGAAGTGGGTAGATTCCATCGTTGACTGTCATTTTGGTAATGTTGAAGAATAGTCTCTATAGACTGCAAATTTCTCAATTTAAGACTTTCAGTTTGGGTAACAGAGCTCGCTCTCATCAAGTAGCCAACCTGCACCGAGTTCAACACACCGATCTGATGGTTTTCACTCATTCGAAGCCACAGTTCCCAATCTTCCCCATACTTGATGTCAGCATTGAAACTGTCTGTTTGAGAAAACACATCCGCTTTCACCATGACCGTTGATGTTCCAATCACGTTATTTTCTATGATGAACTCCAACGGGTTCTCGATATTGATGAACAGCTCATCTTGATCTTGAAACTGCGACCAGTAACTAAAGCAGTCGACTATTACTTGGTAATCTTCAGTAAGATGCTCGTAGTTAGTAAAGCTCATCGCGAGATCAGGGTAACGTTGATGAAATTCGAGTTGGCGCTCAATTTTTTCAGGAAACCAGAAATCGTCTGCGTCTAAAAAAGCGATGTATTCACCGGTCGCCTTTTCAATCCCTAGGTTTCTCGCTTGAGGCGCACCAACACCCAATGTGGACAACGTAATAATGCGTTCATCGTCTATAGAAGCAAGATACGTCGACGTTCCATCGTTACTGTTATCGTCAATGACAATCAGCTCAACATCTTGATGAGTCTGCTTTAGTACACTACCAATCGCTTTCGGCAGGTAATCCAAACAATTGTAGGTAGGAATAACAACACTTACTTTAGCCATAATGACGCCCTCAGATTTATACGTTATATGGCTGACGTTGCATGTTCTATGCCGAGAGAGTCTTACTACAAAATCACCTCTATATCAGTCACCTACGCGTCCATTCTCAAAATGACGACCAAACACAGATGTTCAAAAAAACTGCAACTCCAATTTGATTATCAATTTGAGAAAACGAGCCACCTCTTAAGGGGTAACCTTCGAAAAGCAATCAGAAAGCCCTCCAAAGCTACGATTCGATCTTGGTTCGTATCTTGCTTTATTGGTTATTACCTTGGCTTGATAGCTTTAGTCATATGGATTTGAGGAGTAAGGAATGAAGAAAGTAGCATTTGTGGCGCCAACCTACCCAGTACTCAGTGAGACCTTCATTCAAACAGAAGTCGACTCTGTGAAAGCGTGTGGGCACGATGTTTGTGTAATGACGTTCAAAATTGAAAACAGCGAAAAACAGTTCGACTACGACATTGTCGAAATAGGTAAAAATGTTCGGATGGGTAAAGTCGCCAGCATTAACTGGATAGGGTTCATCAAGGCTGTCTCATTTATTTCTAAGCAAACCAGTATGCCCAAAAAGTCACTGTTCGCTTATGGTTTTAAATTAGCGCTACAACTTGCGGAAAGCGACGTCGAACACGTTCATGCGCATTTTTGTCAGCACACTACAGCACACGCCATCGTCGCGGCAAAACTGCTGAATATCACCTGCTCGTTCGTTGCTCATGGTCATGATGTTTACGAGTTCGCTTATGACATTGAACATAAAATCTCATCGAGTGATTTTGTGGTTGCAGTGTGTAAAGACATGCTTGCTGACTTCAATACCATGGCGAAAGGAAACATTAAGCTCCTGCATTGCGGAGTTAATACCAAACAGTTCCAACTCAACCCAAAAACCGAAACGAAGCAACTTCGCTTTATTTTCCTTGGCCGATTAGTGGAGCAAAAAGGTATCCACCATCTTATTGATGCATTGGCGCCGATTGCCGAACCTCTCGACATTCATCTCGATATCATCGGTACTGGCGATTTAGAGCAACAATTAAAGTTACAGGTCAAAGAGCACGGGCTCACTCGAAACGTGACCTTTCTTGGAGCGAAACCTCACGAATGGGTAAAAGAAAAACTATCGAACTATGACAGCCTAATCGCGCCCTTCTGTTTTTCCGAAACCGGATGTGTGGATACAGGGCCTCTGGTTTTAAAAGAAGCGATGGCTGTGGGAACACCAGTCATTACCACCAACATCATGGGATGCAAAGAGATCGTCTCACCAGAGACAGGCTTTGTGGTTAGCGAAAAAAACGTGGAAGAATTAAGAGAAGCGATTGAGCGTTTCGCGCAGCTAAGCAGCAACGATAAAGCATCGATGGGTTTAAAGGCACGTGAGAGAGTGAAAGACAGTTTTAATTCGATCAAACAAGCTCAGCAATTATCTCGTTGGATAGAGAACCCTGCTCAATAAGGATGAACTCAGGCAGTAAGCATCGCAAGGGCTGCTGCGTCTCACAAGAACGACTATGCACCATAAAAAAACGGAGCACCACAAAAACAAAAGAGCGCTACATTGATTTGAAATGTAACGCTCAACTTAGCACTGCCCAATGATCGCGACTTATGCTTTCAGTAGCTTTTCATTAAGAAGCCTAACTAGCCTGCTCGCAGTGCCAAAATAGACTCAATATCGTCGATGTCACGATATTGAGCGAGTTGTTGCTCTTTCGATGAAATAGCCACAATCGACATTCTATCGGCCAATTCGTTACCTTCAATACCAACGTGTCCGTTCACATGGTAGATGGTAATTTTTGAAGCCAGCTCTTGGTAGAGCGCATACGCCGGCTTAATAATATCGAGGTTTTTGATCTCGCCGCCCGACTTAGTCCAGCCCTTTTTCTCCCAACCCGTTGCCCACTTAGTAATACAATCTATCGAGTACTTAGAGTCACAATAGATCGCTACAGACAGACCCGCGTTTAGCTTCTCTTTTGCGAGCAAAAACGCCTGTTTAAGGCCATGCAACTCAGCGGTATTATTGGTACCAACAGGTTGATACAAGCCATACCACAATTCTGTTAATTGGTTGTTTCGGTATACCGCTAAACCCGTCCCCGCTTCACCGGGGTTTGGCTCACAAGCACCATCGGTAAAGATCTTGATATCAAAAGGCATATCAGTGATTTGCTGCTCCGAAAGAGGCGGCACCTTAGCTTTCGTCGCCTTACCCGCAGAGTTTGGCTTTGTCGCTGTAGAACCTGACGCAGACGACGTTTTACCACCGAAAGCAGACTCAGCCTCGTCTAGTGTTGGAAACGATTTATATCTCGCACCAGCGAAACCATCGACTTGGGATTTACACTCGTTCCAAGTGGTAAAAATACCCGGTGTGCGACCTTTCCAAACCACATAATATTTCTTAGCCAAACTAACTCCTTACCAAAACCTAAACACACAAACAGTGAATCAGTACATTAGATGCCACCACGCTATACGTTGCAAGGTCTATCACTCTAAAACAGGTCTAAAAAAGCTGCGTTCATAACTCACGATGCAATCAACTTCGTCTGCAAATTCAAACGCTTTAATACACTCAGCATCGTTCAACGATTTAATCCGATACTCTTCATAGGCAGCCAAACTTTCAAAGGTAAACAGCGCCAAGGCAATATTGTTCGCCCCTTCCGACGGTAAGAAATAACCATTGTGTTGGCCCCCGAATTTAGCGACCAGAGGAATCCACATTTTTGCGTATGCCTCAAACTCATTTACCTTTTTAGGATCAATCACATATCGAACATAACAAGTAATCATATTTATACAGCCCTTAAATAATAGGAGAAACACAAAGCCTAAGTTGACATTGAAGTTGAAGCTCACGAGAAAAGGTAATCAACCGCGACAAGGTTATAGAACAAAAACACCGCCATGCTAACGCCGATCGTTAGTAGCACATTGCCTGTTTTCCAAATCAATAAGCCAGTCACCACCGCGCCTATCAAGTATGGGTTTTCAAGGCTTGGCCAAAATGTTTGTTCAGGAGCAAATACAATTGGCCCCCAAATCGCAGTCAGAACCGCTGGGCTTGAATAGCGCAATAGGCGCCTTGCGGTTTGATTGAGTCGAAGCGGGATTGCAGGCTCAAGAAACAGATACCGACTAAAGAAAACAATCGCAGTCATGAGGAATATCATTAACCAAATCATCTCTATTTCCCCTCCACGATTGTCTTGTTACCGTTGTTTCGCTCTTGGAACGATTCACTCAAAAAGCCCGCTAACATACCTGCAATCGCTGCAATCATTAGCCCGCCCTCAATATTGTTAACCGACATGGCAACCGAAGTGACCAATGAAACCACAACACACACAACGACGGGTAGAGTTCGGATTAATGGGAACACCAAAGCGATAAAGGTTGCTGCGACCGCGAAGTCGAGCCCAATCTCATTAAGCGAAGGAATTTGGCTTCCCGCGACAATGCCGACAAAGCTCGCAATATTCCAAACGAGATAAAAACCGCCGCCTACACCCGCAGCATACCAGCGATTAAATTCTTTCTGAGACTGCCCACTACAAATCGCGAACAGCTCATCGGTGAGCCAAAATCCGAGTAATAGACGCCAACGCGCAGGAAGATGGCTGATTTTGTCACGCATCGATACGCTATACAGAAAGTGTCTAGACGTGATGAATAAGGTAGTCAACAACATGGTGCCTAAACCAATACCCGCTTTAAACATACCTGCAGCGACAAGTTGTGCAGAGCCAGCAAATAGAATAGCCGACATCGCTTGCGCTTGAAGCTGATTCAATCCAGCATCTATCGCATATGAGCCAGCTAGAATTCCCCAAGGGATTACCGCAATGCTCAAGGGCATTCCCGCTAAAACGCCCTTCCATAACTGTGTTCGTCTATCCATTGTTTCACTATCCATATAGTTCTTTTCTCTCTTCACATTGGCTATTCAATGTAAGAGGAGTTGAGTCGGTTCGATTGTACAAACTTGCTCGATTTCATGCCCCTCTGTTTGCCACACTTAACCGTACTTAACAGCACTTAACACAAGTTAGCCATGCCTTAGCCACGCAAGTTTAGAGCATTTTGATGTATTGCCCCGGCGTGTATCCATTGGCCTTTTTGAAGTGTCGATGAAAATGGCTTTGATCATGAAAACCACACTCTTGCGCGGTATCAGAAATGGTATGTCCCTGTTTCAATAACTTACGCGAAAGCCTTAACCGAGATTGGATTTGATACGCATGCGGCGGAAGACCAAATTCTTTCTGAAAAGAACGCACTAAGTGAAACGGGCTCAATGCCGCTAGCTTAGATAGCTCCTCTAGGGACACATCGGCTTGTGGAAAATCATCTAAGAACTCTTTCACTAAGACAAGTTGGCGCTGAGTTTTCCCATCGAGTTGAGGGTTAAGCGGCGATTTTCCGTGTCGGCTAATCAGTTTAACCAACATCCCGTACATCAAGGTCTCTCTTAACAAGCGATTGTCAGATTCATCAATCGTGTTAAAGACTAATCTCAATTGATTGGCGAGTTCAGGATCTTCAACAACCGCTCTTGGGAAGTAAGGCGCCCCGTAATTGGGTAGGTTTAGCTCTTGAGTGATCTTGGCAAGTTGATCTGGGAGTGGATACATGGCTCGATACGCCCAACCGCCTTCAGTGGCAGAGTGACCGCTATGAACTTCGTCGGCATTGACCAGAATAATCGCATTTTGTGGCGCAATATGATGTCCGCCCGTTCGATAGAAACGCTGAGCGCCCTGCTCGATGACTCCCAGCGTGTAGCCCTCGTGGCTGTGGCGCGAGAAGTTCTGCTTTTCGTATTCAGCATTAAGAATTTCAAGGCCGCCGAGCTCTTCGGTTATCTTATATTCGGCCTTCTCTTTAGAGCGTTTCTTGTTCTCCATAACAATTCCCAAGCCTGTTGATTATCGAGCGACTTATCAGTCTACTCTATAGTCTCTTTCAGCTTTTGTACAAAATTGCGCTTTTGTTTGTTAATACCGTTTTTGTCGTTGGCTTAATAACGTTTTCTAACTGGGAGGAAAGTCTTGGTCTATAACTAGTTGGCAAAAAATTGACAATAATCTAATCATACACGCCAATACTGTCTTCAAATCATCGGCAATAGACCTGATACACCATGAAAAATACGCTAATCCTTTTCTTTTTCCTGAGCCTAACAGGATGTACTCATAACCAATCAAAAGCACTGAGCATGAACTCCTCGTCGGTTAACACATACCCACAATCGATGTCGAACCTGCAACTGTGCGACACCTTGTATTACGGGCGCTCAAGTAACCAGACACTCGCAGCAATTGGCAGTGAATTCAATCGAAGAGGATTATCCAAGAGTTGGTGCGATACCGAAACCAACAAGCTTTATCTAACAAAGACAATTGATTGGGTAACTGACCAAGTAGAAGACAAAGAAGATTCAGAGGAAGAAGCGTCTGCAGTTGTGTTGCCTGCGAATTAGAACGGGTTAGCAATGTTGTTTGCTTGTTAGCCGAGCTACCTAGTCAGGACTAGCCGAACTTACTTTATTGTTCAGGCACATCATTGATATGTTGTGACACACGAACTAGCTTACTGGTTTTAAAACCCATGCTCTGCGCCCGTTCAATCAGCGAGTCTAAGTCTTGTTTGGTGAACTCTGCAGTGCGATACAAGATCTGTAAGGTATTTTTGGTAGGACCCACCAACAAAGCCTGAGTGTAATCTTCATTCAAGAAAATTACCTTTCTCTGCTTCTCATAAGGGCTATTCGCTTCGACTGAAAACCACGCTTCGGTTTGAGAGCCCTTAAATGTTGCGGCTTGTTCTTTGGTCTTCCACTCATTCTTTTTCGCGTTGTAGCCTCGAGTTGTCAGCTTAAGATTACCGTCAGATTCAAATAAAAAGCTAAACGACAAAGAACCGAGCTTTGATTGCAATGGATGCGGGATAAAACAAGCGGAATACCATGTACCAGCGAAGCGTTCGGCATCAAAGTCAGAGGCGGGGATTTTAGACGTAGGTTTACTGCCACGAAACGTAAACAACAGCTTAATCATTAGCATCGCTAATATTTTGTATGTCATGTCACTTACTCTTTATTCGATTGTTATTAGACCCACACCTTCGATCGCATAATCAGTCGACGAATTGGTCTGTTTTTACAAGCTTAGCCAACAAGGTCTGTAACTGCTTGGATTCGTCTTCACTCAACGCACTCTGAAACTGCTCGCTGATACTATCGACCATAGGCTCACAATATTCGGCAAGCTTCTTGCCCTCTTCCGTTAAAGAAAGAAGTTTTACCTTTTTGTTCGTTTCACTCTTGCTGGCCTCAATAAGGTTCAGCTTAATCGCGTTATCAACCAAACGCTTGGTCACAGAGCGATTTCGAAGCAAGTAATTGGTTAACTCTTGCTGAGTGATTTTGCCATGCTTATCTAACACTCGAAGCGCACCAAACATCTCTAGAGAAATGCCCGAAGTGGTGCCCATCTCAGCGGTGACTTGAGCTCGAAACTGTTTGTAAGCAAAGCCCATTAAGAACATAGGATTGCTGTCGAGTGCATCAATTCCGGTGATGGATAATGCTGGTTGATTTTCCATATATAATTCCTTGGCAGACCACTAATAATACCAACACGATGGACATTAACTCTGCACGAAAGTAGGTATCTTGCAAACCAAGATCGGTTGCTGAAACATAGAGTTGCAATGGTAGCATAGTTCCTAACATCGCTTCAGTATGCATACTTCGCACGCCACCACGACTGCCGCTGATCCAAATTGCTATCATGGTCACCAAGCTTGTTAGTCCAATGATATACACCCAATTATAGGAGTGTTGCCCCGCTAACAAGGTTACGAAGACCAACGCCAATGCACAACCACCAACGTGGGCTTGTAAACAGTTTTTCACCACCATTTGATAGTTCATGCGTTCACTTTGCGCAGCCGCAATAATCACAGGCATCATACAGAACGTCGCGGCAATCAAATCGACCATCATCAAAAATGCTAAACCAACTCCAAGCATGACCACATATATCACTCGCTGCTGGTACGTCACAGGAACACTTTGCATTGGCAGCGGCGACATCGCTTTGGGCGGCTTTAAGAACAGCATCACAAATCTCACCACAACCATGGTCGTCACCATGCTCACTGCTATATCGCGAACCCAGTCCGTCATCGGCATTGGGCCATGTTGTGCAAACACAATCACCAAAAACCAATTGAGCAATGGGATGTAGATTTTCCCAAGTTTGGCAGGCGTGTCGGCCCAACTTCTTGCTAAATCAAATACCCATAAACTGATCCCCCAAACCACTGCCGGGTGTGAGGCAAATAACTGATCGACAAGCAGAGCCACACAAGCGACACCCAAGATAGGGAGAAACGCTTTGAGCATACCTCTCACTGAGTAGTCGTTAATCTTGGTCGCCGCCATTACCGGATAAAGAGCGAGGTACGCCGCAACACCTAGCTGTAGCCAAAGTTGAGCCAACATACCCAAAGACACGATAGCGCTGATCCAAGCTACTTCAGACCAGTTAATCGGGCCTCGAACTTCGTTATTCATAATCTGCCTCTTAGGTCGTAAATCGTTATTTCGTCAGTGGGTATTCAGTTAGTCGATGATTGAAGAGCACAGTTAAACTAGGTAACGAATGCGAGCTAGCACTTCCATCCATGCACTTCCGATCACATCCCAAAACGTCGCTTCAGGCACCACCATCACGCTCACTTTAGAGCCTGAGAACAATGAGTGATCAAGTGACGGCAACGTTACTTGTGTACGCACTTTTTGTTGGTCTCGAATCCAGCGATCATCATTCACGACTTTCGCGAGGCCGCTGTTGTCGCTGCTCGCATCATAGATAGCCAGTTCACGACCTTGAATATTTCCCTCAAACACCTCACCAGGCATTGCATCAAACACCAAACGAACGGTTGTTCCCGCAGTCAGATTTGCACTGCCCTTTTCGTTGAAGTCTGCGTTAATCCAAGCATGCTGGCGATCAACCAAAAACAAAACGGGGCTGCCAGCGCCAACATAGGTTCCTGAGTTAAGGTTGAGATTGCTGATTACGCCATCAACAGGCGCGACGATTGTCGTTTTGTCCAAATCCAATTGCGCCAGTTCAACGCGAGTTCGAGCAACAGCCAAAGCACCGTTGTCGCTGCTTTTCTCAAGCTCAGCTTTTATCTGCTCAATATCGGCTTGCGCAGCTTCGACGGCTTGCTGTCTTACAATCGTGTCCGATCGGCTATCGTCTAGCGTTTCTTGGCTAACAAGTTTTCTCGAAATCAATTGCTGGTTACGCTTCAATTTTCTCTCGGCATTCAGAGCTTCGTGTTGGCGCTGACGTAACGTCGCTTCCGCGCCATGCAAGTGCTGCTTGTTTGCTTCATAGCTTTGCTCTGCTTCAACCAAAGCCGCTTCAGCCTGAGTTAACGCCAATTCAAAACGAGTTGGATCTAAGCGAACTAGCAGTTCCCCTTTTTTTACATCCTGACCATTCTTAACAGCCAACTCCACCACTGGCGCCGACACTTCTGCAGCAATACGGCTGGTTGGAATGTGCAATTGAGCTTGAGTTGTGAACGGCGCAAGGTTGTCACTTGCCACCAAGAAAAGAGCAAACAAGGCACTGGTGCCAAGTGTTAGATAGAGCATCCATTGATACGCTTTATTAGCCATAATGTTTCACCTACAACAAAATAATGCGCTCATTGTATTGATTTTTGTTTCAGATGCAACATAAATCAAAGGTGAGTATCTTAAAGATCTTGCGAGAAGTACAGCAAGCTACTGTTTATGAAAGATATAAATAGAAATTTAGATACGAAAAAGTCGTGTAGTTAGTTTGGGAAGCAAGAGTTCCAGAAGTTATCTAATGCCTTTGCTCACAATGATATGCATTAACATTGATATTCTTTAACATTTGATTAACCAACTTATCCATTAAAACTATAAGGAAATAAAAATGAAGTGGATATTTGTTGTATTCGTCAGTGTTTTCTCAGTATTTACTTACGCAAAAGATTGGAAGCAAATCCGATTTACGGTGGAAGGAGCATACCCACCATTCAGCTGGACAACGCAAGATGGTGAATTAGAGGGGTTTGAAGTCGATTTAGCCAACGCCTTGTGTGTCGAATTAGAAGTAAAATGTATCATCTCAAAAACTGACAGGGACGGGATTATCCCTTCGCTTTTAAGCCGTAAAAACGATGCAATTATAGCGGCTATGACAATTACCGAAGAACGTGAAAAGAAAGTTAACTTCACGATGCCTTACGCTAAAGTTCCCACTCGTTTTGTCATGGAAAAAGGGCGTGAAATCAATATGGATGACGGCAGCTTAAATGAACTAACAATTGGAGTTCAGCGCGCTACCATTGGTGACAAATACCTTTCCGAGATCTACCCAAATGTAGATATCAAGCGTTATGGATCATTCGACGAAGCCTTTACCGATTTACTCAACGGGCGCCTAGATAGCTTCTATGGGACTCAATACGGGCTTTCTTGAAACGGAGCAAGGTAAGGACTACCACTTTACGGGTCCTAAATTTACAGAAGAAAAATGGTTCGGGCGTGGTATTGGTGTCGCGGTACGAAAACAAGATAATGAACTCAAAGATCTTATTGATGACGGTATCCAGCGCTTGATCGACAATGGTCAGCATCAAAAAATCGCAAGTAAGTATTTTTCATACAGCATTTACGAATAGTTTGGTATGCAGTGTGGACTAAACTAATTGCGAACTGTGTTCACTTTAGAAAGCATCAGATAGCAAAAAGCCGCTCATAAAGAGCGGCTTTTTTAAGGGGTGGGAACCCAGCCACATCCCGGCACACAAGTCACTCGCTGCGGCTGCTCCCTTCCAGGCCTGACCGAGTTCACGAGCTATTGTTGCGGGAGGACCAGGCCCCCATAGATTCGTTTTCTAAGAGGCTTGCCTCAAAGAGTGATTGGATTATTAAGCATCACAGCAACCATTGCAAGCCCTTCCACCCTATTTTTGAACAATTGCGGTCTAAGTGCTTATCCTTTATTCAAACCACTAGAAAATCGCAGGTAAATTCACCATTTACCTGCATTTGGAAGGTTTGGATTACTGGAGTACTAGATATCGATATCTTCGTTATCTTCTGTGCGAATGATGTAGTCTGTCATCCACGCGGTGCCTAATAGACACAACCATACTACAAAAACTGGACTAGGTACTTCGATACTTGGGGTAATCACCAAAGCCGCAAAACCAACCGTTGGCAGTGTCCAACATAATAGTTTATTCCAGCGGAAGGTTTTCAAGCGCGTCAGCGTTTCCATCGATGCCATGATGCCCGTTACACACAAGGCAACCAAAGCGGCATAAGGTAAATCGGCTATCCATAATGGAAGTATTAAGCCTAATGACCACCAGCTGTGTCGGCTAGCAGGCTTAAGATGATTTGCCGCCCACCAAATCACGATGATTGATAAGGTTTGAAGTGTGGTAACCCACGGGACGCCTTCAAGCTTGCCTGCTGATTGTGTCACCATGATCCCGACCTGCAAAGTAGTCACAATCAAGCCGGAAATAATCACGACCGACAAACTACTGCGTCTTGAAAAGACCACCATCAATAGCGGGAACAGTACCCACGCACTGACAGACAGCGTGATAGGCTGCAAAGGAAGGGTTAGACCATAAGTGGTCATGGCAGCAAGCAAAGCTAATCCTGCTATGCCTCCCTGCGGTAAAATCCATAAGGCAGGAATGACCATTGCAAGCACCGGGATATCTCCCTCACTTAAACTGATTGCTCTCGCGCAAACAACCGCTAATAATGTGGTGATCAAGAACTGAAACGTTGTAAATACCATAGCCCTCTCCTTCTACCGATCCGTGGTACCATACCAATCGTAGTAATTAACTGGTCACCCTAGCTTGTTAAAAAACTCGATAACCTCGTTAGATTTTTTGATTGTAGAATAACTACTTATCAAAGCTTCTTATCAAAAAGAGCTGCCTTGCTCTCAAGCTTTTTCCCTGCGCTATTTTTGAACACTTACTTACTGTGATTGGTATTTATGAACTAGGAACATTTAGTATGGACCAATTTTTAAGCCAAATCTTTGCTGTGATTCACCAAATTCCATATGGGAAAGTAACAACTTATGGAGACATAGCACGTTTTTCAGGATTTCCGGGCTATGCGCGCCATGTTGGTAAAGCGCTGGGTAACCTGCCAGAAGGTAGCAAACTGCCTTGGTATCGAGTGATAAACAGCAAGGGTGAAATATCTTTAAAGGCTGATTCGTTCGACAGACAAAAGCAGCATTTGGTTAAAGAAGGGGTTGAGGTGAGTGATGCAGGAAAAGTTAAACTCAGAATATACAAATGGCAGCCCTAGAGCTGCCACTAATCGTCAATTCAACTGGCTAAGTTAAGCCAATCAAGATGTCTTAACAGTGGCATCGATTTCTGATTAACGAACACCAACCAAACGTAGGTCTGCTTGCTGTGTATTTTCTACATCAGTAATTACTGACTTAATCGTGTCCGTTATGAAACGCAGTTTACCGTCAACATGAATCGATGCGCGCATGTTGTAACGGTGGTTAGCTTTAATTTTGTCGTTGTCGTAGCTCAGCTCGAATGCGAACGGTACTTGCTTACCGTCTGTGGTGAACTCTTGAGTTGCGATAACCGTCGATGGTGCATCAGCCAGTGAGATATCTTCTAGCGTAACGGTAACCACTGCATTCTCTGGCAATGCAATTCTTTCACGGTAGCTTACTGTTCCTGAAATCACTTGAGTGTTCTCTGCAACCACTTCTTGAGAAGCGCTCGTTTCTGATGTTGCTTGGCAACCAACAAGTAGGCCAAACGATACTAAAGACGTAATAAGAATTAGAGCCTTTTTCATATTCAATTTCTCTCAACATGTTTGCCGGACTCGGCAAATCTACTCACCAATTATAAGAGAGCTTTCATATTCTGTCTTGAAACCCTATGATTTATTGACAGATATCTGACTAAGCTAAATGATTAACACCATAATCTGACACCCATTTTACGAAGAGGAATGCTGGCGATGAGTCAACCTTTACAAGAATTACTAAGTTTACTTCAGCTAGAAAAACTGGAAGAAGGTTTATTCCGTGGGCAAAGTGAGAACCTAGGCCTACCACAGGTATACGGCGGTCAGGTATTGGGACAAGCGCTTTCTGCTGCTCGTTATACCGTTCAAGACGACCGTAGTGTTCACTCGTTCCACAGTTATTTTCTG
The DNA here is from genome assembly GCF_041471785.1 of Vibrio sp. 10N.261.51.C6. NCBI lineage: Bacteria > Pseudomonadati > Pseudomonadota > Gammaproteobacteria > Vibrionales > Vibrionaceae > Vibrio > Vibrio sp. 10N.261.51.C6. The sequence goes on from NZ_JBFRPB010000010.1 coordinate 49,309, forward strand.
TTTCCCGGCGATCCTGAAAAGCCAATCATTTACGATGTTGAGAACCTACGAGATGGACGCAGCTTTAGCACACGCCGTGTAAAAGCGATTCAAAATGGCCGCCCTATTTTCTATCTCACTGCTTCTTATCATGGCGATGCGCCAGGGTTTGAGCACCAGATTTCAATGCCTGATATTCCGGGACCAGAGAACTTTGCCTCAGAAACTGAATTAGCGAGCCACATTGCGGAATTCTTACCAGAGAAACTGCGCAAAACCTTCTGTGGCGAAAAGCCGATTGAGATGCGTCCGGTGACGGTGGTAAACCCACTGAAACCTAAGAAGACGGAAGCGAAACAATACCTTTGGGTAAGAGCGAATGGCGCGATGCCAGACAACCACTTGATCCACCAATACCTGCTTGCCTACGCATCGGATTGGGGATTCTTAGTGACGGCGCTTCACCCACATGAAGTCTCTATCATGACGCCAAATTTTCAAGTGGCGACGATTGACCACTCAATCTGGTTCCACCGCCCATTCAAAATGGACGAATGGCTGCTTTATGCGATTGAAAGCCCAACGGCAGCGAACACTCGCGGCCTAGTGCGCGGCGAGATCTTCAACCAGAAAGGTGAGCTGGTAGCGACAGCAGTACAAGAAGGTGTGATGCGTTTTACTAAATAGCACTCAAATAAATAGCGGATAAACGCTTCTTACAAGCCCCAAATACGCACAAACAAAAAGAGGCTAGGTTTAATACCTAGCCTCTTTCTTTAATGACGCCTAAGAAAACTCGTCACGCAAAAATCAATAAAACCTACTCAACTTCTAACGTTGGCTCAAACTCGCCTTGAACTCGCGTTTTAATGCCATCACCTGCGTCTCGTAGAAGGTTAAATGGCGATAACACTACGCCTTTCACCGCGCCCTCAGCGGCTCCCTGAGCGAGTTCCTTACTCTTATCAGCTAACAAATTAGCTTGTGCCAAAATACCTGGGACTTCCGCTCGTAGCATTTCAGATTCCGTGACGATGACAGGAATAGTCTGTTCGCGGTAAGACTTACTTTCAGCGAGCATTGGTGGCATTACGTCTACGCGGTATCTCTTTAATTCAGTTAATGTTGGTGGAATAACATCGGTTCTTACCTGCTCGACTTCCGTTCGAACATTTTTCACTTCATCTAATATCGCAGGGATTTTGTTGTCGACCGAGGCTACGGTTTGATTCACATCATCGATCGTCTTTCTAACTTCTTCGACAGTGTTTAACACCTGAGGAGCAAGATCGCTGACATGTTCTGCAAGCGCTAATAGCTCTTCTACTTTGAGCCCTTTGGTGAGGCCCGATATGTCTTCGATAACTTGCGGGTAAGTATCAACGATTTCACCGACTTTATTAGTCAATGAGTAGATGGTGTAACCCAAGTAAAAAATGGCGACCGCCAGTACCAGCTGGATAGCGGTAGATACTTTTGCAAACATGAATAATCCTTTTCTTTATCGCAGAGACGAGATCTAAACTGAGAAGATAGTTAAACTAAAGCGATAGTTAATCTATTACTAGGCGCAGCTTAAAGCGGCAATGCTGTCGTGTACTTCAATGGTTCCATCGCAAACGTCGAGGTCACATTAGAGATACCATCAATGCTATTCACCAAGCGCTTATAGAAATCATCAAAGCACTTCATGTCTTTAACCTGCACCTTCATCATATAATCGTACTCGCCAGCCATACGATAGAATTCCATGACTTCTGGGAATTCCGACACAGTATTCACAAAACGACCATACCACTCATGAGAATGATCACTGGTTTTCACCAATACGAACGCAGTAAAGGAAAGATCCAGTTTTTCCGGGTTCAGCAGTGCAACTCTTTTCTCAATAATGCCGTTCTCTTCCAGACGCTTTAAGCGTTTCCAGCAAGGCGTTGTGGTGAGGTTGACGGCTTCAGAAATGTCATTCAATGACAGGGTGCTGTCTTCTTGCAGTAATCCTAATATTTTTTTATCTACGGCATCTATCACACTTTCACCAAATCGCATTTAAAGAGAATTATTTTCTACAATTTAAGCAAAACAAAGCAAATATGGCAAAGTTTTTCTCTCTAATTGTAGCTAAATTAGAACCATACCAATTACAAAGAATTCCTACACTCGATCAGGAGAACGCTTATGTGCACTGACCATCAATGGATTAACAACGCGATTCGTAAAATTGAAGCGGACTACCAACGCTCAGCGGATACGCACCTTATCAAGCTCGAACTACCAAGTATCGAAGGCATTGATGTTTACCTTAAAGATGAAAGCACACACCCAACGGGCTCTTTGAAGCACCGCTTAGCGCGTTCTCTGTTCTTATACGCTATCTGTAACGGTTGGGTTGGCCCAGAAACAACGATCATTGAATCTTCATCGGGTAGCACTGCGGTATCTGAAGCCTACTTTGCTCGCCTACTAGGTCTTCCGTTTATCGCAGTGATGCCAAAGTGCACAGCGAAGAAGAAAATTGAGCAGATTGAATTCTACGGAGGCCAAGCGCATCTTGTGGATCGCTCAGATGAAATTTACGATGAGTCTCGCCGTTTAGCAGAAGAGCTGAATGGCCATTACATGGACCAATTTACTTACGCTGAGCGCGCAACCGACTGGCGTGGTAACAACAACATCGCGAACTCGATTTTCAATCAAATGCAGATGGAAGATCACCCAGTCCCAGCTTGGGTAGTAATGAGCCCAGGTACTGGCGGTACTTCTGCAACTATCGGCCGCTTCATTCGCTACCAACAGCATGAAACTAAGCTTTGTGTTGTCGACCCTGAAAACTCTGTATTCCACGAATACTTCCAAACCGGCAATGCGAACGTGAAAGGCAATACATTCAGCAAGATTGAAGGTATTGGTCGCCCACGAGCAGAGCCAAGCTTCATTCCTGGTGTGGTTGACGAAATGCGAAAAATCCCAGACGCAGCAAGTATCGCAACGACACATTGGTTATCTGACATTCTTGGCCGCAAGGTTGGCGCATCAACCGGTACTAACATGTACGGTGTGCTTCAGCTAGCCAGTGAGATGAAAGCACGTGGCGAAACAGGGTCTATCGTGACTTTGCTATGTGATAGCGGTGAACGTTACCTAGACACTTACTTCAATGACGAGTGGGTAAATCTGAATATCGGTGACCTACAACCTTATGCAGCGAAACTAGAAGCTTTCTCGCAAACGGGTGAGTTGGCTTAACCACAGAACAAACACCGACGCAAAAATAAAAAGAGCCCTGATGGGCTCTTTTTTGGTTTGTTCTATTCATCAATTTCTAGCGAGAACAAATTATTCTGGCTTCTGCTTCGCTTCAAACGCCGCTAGTTGCTCAGGTGTCGCTTTTGGCTGATGGTTTTGTTTCCACTCATCGTAAGTCATGCCGTATACGCGCTCACGAGCGTCATCGATATCCAAGTCTAGGCCTTGTTGCTCTGCTTCCGCTTTATACCACTTGCTGAAACAGTTACGGCAGAAGCCAGCCAAGATCATAAGGTCGATGTTCTGAACATCCTTATTGTTGTCTAAGTGTGCTAGCAGACGACGAAAGGTTGCTGCATCTAGCTTATCTTGTTCTTCTTGAGAAAGATCTTTGTATTTAAATTCAGCCACTTTACTTTCCTTTATTCGATTTATTGTATTAATTCGTTGAGCTCTGTTTGTTATACAAAAAAAGCCTGCCATTCGCTAGGAGCAAACGCAGGCTTTTCAATATTGTTACACTATTGCATGTTCATTAGCCGTGCGTGTTCATTAACCGTGACTGCTTCTTCCCACGTTATCGTGGCTCAGCTCTTTATTTAGAACCGCTTCCACATGACCCGGAGAGCGTGTTGAGCCAGAAATCAGTCGATACATCGCAGGGATTACGAACAGAGTTACCAATGTCGCGAAGCCCATACCGAAGAAGATAACCGTACCCACAGCCACTCGGCTTTCATAGCCTGCGCCCGTTGAAGTAATCAATGGAATTGCACCAGCCAGCGTCGTGAATGCCGTCATCATGATTGGACGTAAGCGTCGAGCAGAAGCATCAATGATCGCCTTTTCAAACTCAATACCACGGTCACGAAGTTGGTTAGCAAACTCTACGATCAAGATACCGTTTTTGGTTACCATACCGATCAACATGATCATACCAATCTGGCTGTAGACGTTGAGCCCTTGACTCATCAGCACCAAGCCTAAGAAGCCACCGAAGATACCCATAGGTACGGTGAACATCACCACCAGCGGGTTAATGAAGCTTTCAAACTGCGCGGCCAGTACCAAGTATGCGACCAGCATCGCTAGCGCAAACACCACTAGGATACTTGATTGGTTCTCTTTAAAGTCTTTTGACTCGCCAGAGTAGCTCACTGAAATATCACCCGGTAGCTGTTCAATCGCTTGTTCATCAAGGAAATCGAGCGCGTCACCCAGCGTGTAACCTTCCATTAGGTTCGCTTTAATGGTCACCGATTTCTGCTTGTTGTAGTGCGACAAACGAATCGATGAAGCCACTTCTTCAATGTGCGTCAGCGTATCAAGTGTAACCAGCTCACCAGACTGAGTTCGCATGTAGATTTGGCTTAGATCGTTCGCGTTGTTGAAGCTGTTTTCATCACCACGCAGATACACGTCGTACTCTTCACCACGGTCAACGAAGGTCGTTTCACTGCGGCCGCCAAGCATGATTTCTAACGTATCTGAAATGTCTGAAACGCTAACACCTAGCTCTGCTGCACGCTGCTTATCTACGGTTACCAATAGCTCTGGTGTTTTCTCAGAGTAATCGATGTCCGCGCCTTCCATCATTGGAGAATCTTCAGCCGCTTGCTTTAAGAGCTCTGCCCACTTCTGAAGTTCAGAGTAATCAGAACCGCCAAGTACGAATTGAACAGGCTCACTTGAACCACCTTTGAAGCCCGGCATGAACGGGAATACACGCACATCTGGAATGCCGTTCAACGATTTACGAACTTCGTTCAACGCTTCTTGTGCGGTAACGTCACGCTCATCCCAGTCTTCTAGGATCATGATTACGAAGCCCGTTTGGTCACCCGCATTACCACCAAACGCTGGTGATTGAATACTGAATGACTTCAAGAAGCCCTGACCAAGCAATGGCATTAAGCGTTCTTCAACGATGTCCATGTTGGCAGACATACGGTTGTAACTGGTTGCATCGGCACCACGAACAAACGCAAATATAACCCCACGGTCTTCTTGTGGCGTCAGTTGCGACGGCACTTGTTGCATCAAGCCATAACTACCGCCCATACACGCGATAATGATGATTGGAGCGGCCCAACGCCAGTTAAGAGCACGGCGCAATACCGCGCGGTATCCAGACTCAAGCTTGCCAAATACGCGCTCGACAAACAAATTGAAACGGTTTGGTTTAACGTTCGCTTTAAGGATCTTACTGCCTAGCACTGGCGTTAGCGTTAATGCGACTAGCGACGAGAAGATCACCGACATCGCAAGCAATACAGAAAACTCGGTAAACAATAGGCCAACCATGCCGTCCATGAACGAGATTGGTAGGAATACCATTACCAATACAAGCGTTGTTGCGATTACCGCGAAGCCTACTTCACGAGTACCTTTATAGGCAGCAAGCAGAGGTGACTCACCACGTTCGATATGGTGGAAAATGTTCTCAACCACCACGATCGCATCATCTACCACCAAACCAATCGACAGGATAAGTGCCATCAAGGTAATCAGGTTGATAGAGAAACCGAAGTAGTACGCGGCAATAAACGACGAGATCAGAGATACAGGTACGGTTACCGCTGGAATAAGTGTTGCACGTGCTTGACCAATAAAGATATAAAGCACAAGGATAACCAAGCCACCCGTGATAAAGAGCGTGCTGTAAACCTCAGAGATTGAGCGGTCGATAAAGACAGTTGAGTCATAGTCGACAGCTAAACGAGTACCGTCTGGCAAGAACTTTTGAATTGCTTCGACTTCTTTATGGACTAAGTCAGCCACCTCAAGTGGGTTCGCATCTGACTGAGGCACGATACCCATACTTACGTTAACAACGCCGTCACTCTTAAAGGTCGAGTTCTCGTTTTCTGCGCCAATGTAAACATCCGCTACGTCTTTCAAGTAGATAGGTGTGTTATCAGAGGCACGTTTAACGACTAGGTATTCGAAATCTTCAGCTTCAGTGTAAGAACGAGCAGTACGAACCGACATCACAATCGCATCGTTACGTACTTCACCACCCGGGCTTTCAATGTTCTCACTGTTCAACGCAGATGTGATGTCGGAGGTAGTAACACCACGACCCGCCATCTGCGCAGGTTTCAGCTTGACGTACATTACTTTGTACAAGCCACCTGAGATATCCACCGAGCTCACGCCAGAAATCAAACTAAAGCGGTCAATCAACACACGTTCGGTGTAGTCGGTTAACTGCGTTCGGTCCATCTCTGTCGAACTTAAGTTGATGTAGACCGAAGCTTCACCACTACCATTGTTCTTATAAACAATTGGGTCGTCGGCTTCATCGGGCAATGAACGCTGCGCACGAGCTACAGCATCACGAACATCACTCACACCGGTATTGAGGTCGTAACCAAGCTCAAAAGTAATCGTGATACGCGACATACCGTTACGCGTTGTGGATTCGATCTCATCGATACCACTGATGCCGGATAACTGGTCTTCAAGGTTGGAGGTTATTTGGCTTTCAATGATGGTGGCAGACGCACCCTCATAACGAGTACTGATCGATACTACCGGGCTTTCAATATCTGGCATCTCACGAACCGCGAGCTTATTGAAAGAGACAATACCAAACACAACCAATAGTAGGCTCAATACGACGGCCGCTACTGGTCTCTTTACAGAAACATCAGATAACAACATTAGTTAGCGCCTTCTTGTGCTTTTTTATCACTTGCTGCATCAGCTGGGCGATTAACGGCAAGCTCTTGAACCAAGACGCCGTCACGCATGTTCACGATACCTTGCACCACGATCTTCTGGCCAATTTCGATGCCTTTGTCGATCACGACTTCGTTATCGATACGTGCCCCAAGGAAAACTTCTGTACGAGTTGCTTTATTATCTTCGTCGATAACATAAACGAAACGCTTCGTACCTGAATACTCAAGCGCTTGAACTGGAATGATTGGCGCTTCCACTGGTGGGAAGTCCATATCCGCCGCCACTAACATACCTGGCTTTAGATAATCATTATTGTTGTCGAAGTGGATTCGAACTCGAAGGTTCAAGGTTTCAGCGTTAATACGAGAATCAATGCCTACTACAGTACCAGTGAACTGAGTGTCGCCCCATGCGCTAGTGCGAGCCGTTACTTTCATACCTTTAGACAGTTTAGAAAGGTAGCGCTCCGGGATCTGCAGATCTAATTGCATTACCGATAGGTCATCTAAGGTCACGAGTTCAGTACCTGCTGTCACCATTTTACCGCGGCTAAAGTCGATAAAACCAACAGTGCCCGAGAATGGCGCGCTGATGTGAAGATCTTTCAGATTGGCATTTGCAGCAGCTAAACGAGCGTTGGCAATCTCTACGTTCGTTTTCTGAGCGTCAATTTCAGTTTGCGTGATCGCGTTACGTTTCACTAGGCGTTGAAATTCCGCTAGCTTACGTTGCTCGTCTTTTAGATAAGCTTGCGCTTCTGCAACTGCCGCTTTTGCTTTGTCATCGTCGAGTTGAACCAACATCTGCCCTTTAGTGACATCTTGATTGGCTTTAATGTTGATAGAGTCCACTCTGCCAGCCACTTCAGAAGTGATCATTACCGATTGGTCGGCTTCTAGCTTACCGACCAACGAAAGAGATTGGCTAACTTGGTGAATATCAACCTGCTCAGTAACAACAGTGACAGTGCTTGGGCCCATACGTTTAGCGAGTACGGCTGGAGACGCCATAAGAATAGACAAGCTAAGCAGGGTTAAAACAGATTTACGCTTCATAATAATGGTCTGCAAGTAAGTTTATACCAATCACAGTGAGTAAGTGGTCAGAAATAGCGTAGGGAAAAGGCTTGAGAACAAGGCAGCTCTTTTCAACAGATAGTTTCGATAAGTAGTTATTCTACAATCAAAATATCTGACGCTGTTCTCGAGCATTTTAGCAAGCTAGAATGACAAGTTACTTACTACGATAGGTAATTTTATCTATAAATGAAATTAACCGTATTCTATCAACTGATGAATGCTGTAACGTCAAGAAGTGTAAATCTAGATTAAATTCCATTTACGTTTCATCACGTTTTAGACACATTGAACACAATACAGAAAGCCTGTCACCTCAAGGTGTTACCTATCAGTACGTAAACCTTAGTACAGATGTTCACTTCACGAGCAATATGCGTACTTTTCGCCATCTTTGCCCAAAAAGGCAGCATTTAACACAAAACCATAAGAAAAACCCTTTACAGGTTTAGCGTGTTTGCTATGATGCGCTCCGCACTTGAGAGATGCGTTGGGAAAAACATCTCTTTAGCCTATCCATTATGAGTTAGGAAAAAACACCCTGGAGGGGTTCCCGAGTGGCCAAAGGGAGCAGACTGTAAATCTGCCGGCACTGCCTTCGATGGTTCGAATCCGTCTCCCTCCACCATATTCTTCTTACCTCTTTTAAG
>NZ_JBFRPB010000011.1:0-44134 GCF_041471785.1 Vibrio sp. 10N.261.51.C6
CCACTAGGAGCGGAGCCATCAGTCAGATTTGTTTCAGAAAGGGTTACGCTTGGAATAACGTCAATCGTAGGGTTATCACCATCAGTAATCGTCAGCGTTACGGTAGAAGTCAGAGAATCGTTATCGAAGTCACTTGAAGTCACCACAATCGACTTCACGATGTCTTCGCTCGTTGTGTGGTCTAAATTACGATTTGGCTCAAAGCGTACTTCTCCTCCAAGAGTGATATATAGCTCGCCTTCCGTGAAGCTAAATTGCTGTTCGCCTGAAATGCTTTGATCCAGTGTGTTTACGACACCGTCATAAGTAAACTGAGTGATTGTCGCGCCGTCAGCACTTTGCGTTGGCATCACATCGATCATATTGGTCGTTACAATACCACCAGCCAAATCAGCAACATTCGGTTCAACGATATCTAATGTGCCGTCTTGCATGATTTGAACATCATCACCGATGGTCACATTCAGTTGCGAAACCAATGAATCATCGCCGTCTGTGTCAACCGCATAAACAGGTAGATCGAAGCTCAGATCGTTATTATCTAAACCATCCGCATGGTCTAACGCTTCAAGCAAAGTAAAGGTATATTCGCCCAAAGCACTTGTAGAGAAAGCAATCGTGAATACAGGAACTTCAGCGTTCAAGCCATCAGTAATAAAGCCTATGTAAGTACCTGGATTAGCCGAATCTTCTTTAATCTCTACCGTAAACCCATTGGACGTCAGAGCACCACCGACATTGAACTCGGCTGGTTCAATACGGAAACTCGCCACATCATCACTGCCTGCAGTAAAGCTAACCGTCTCGGTAGCGCTGACCGCACTTCCGCTTGGAGAAGATCCATCAGCAAGGTTGGTTTCTGAGAGAGTAACAGGCGGGATCAAATCAATGATTGGATCTTGGCCGTCAGTGATACTTAGCTCAAGCGATGAAGTGTCAGTGTCTCCATCACCATCTTCAGCTAAAAACGAGAACTGTTTGACGAGAGTTTCACTGCTTGAGTGGTCGATATCACGAGCGACTTCAAAACTAAAATCGCCATTTAGTGAGATGGTTACAACACCCTCAGTAAAACTGAATGTTTGAACAGCATCTGGCAGCAAGCTCTGATCTAGTGAGTAATCAACACCATCATAGTTAAACGATTGAATTGTCGAGCCATCAGCGCCTTCGAAGTTGAACAGATTATACGAAACAATGGTATCGCCCGCTAAAGTCGGTTCCGTGACTGACTCAACTTTATCAACTAGCTCAACAACATCATCTGTGACATTAACGAGAATCTCTGCGGCTTCTGGTGTACTCGAACCGCCAGATAGTGCAGAACGATCTCCATCTGCATCAACGGCATAAATAGGCAGAGCAAAGGTCAACAACGCGTCTTCAGCACCTTGGTGAGAAAGCTCTTCGTACAGAGTGAATTCATAGTTCCCCAATGACGGACTATCAACTTTAACGTCAAAGACCGTAATTCGAGAACCATTGACTTCAACATAGCCTTCGTAAGTTCTTACACCGTTAGTTTCACCAATAAGCTCAAGCAATACGGCTTCGCCACTAGACGTTAAAGAACCAGCAGTATTAAACTCCGTCGGCTCAAGCTCGTAATGATCGATGATGTCGCTTTCGAAAATATCGGCAGTGATACTTCCGCTCCCCGCTACAGGCGCTGTTCCCTCTTGTGAGCCACCAATGATGCCTGCTTCATCGACACTAATACTGTCGACATTGGTAATAACTGGGCTATCGCCATCAGTGATAACAATATTGATGTTATTGGTTACGACATCTTGGTCAAAATCGGTAATCGTGATCGGTAAATCGAACGTCAGTGAATCGGTACCCACTTGTTCGATTGGATTAAATTGCTCGAATTTATAAGTACCATCGGTATCTAGCGAGATAGTAAGAACAACCTCACCTCGGCCTTGAATGGACAAAGTGATCGTTGTCCCATCATCAGATAGCCTTGCAAGCGTATTTTGATTATCGCTGAGCAACCCATCAAACTTGTCCAGTGCACCAGCATCAAATACAGCTGATTGAAGATTATCACTACCAATATTGGAGAACGTTCCTTCAATTGCTGCACTGCTAGTTTCTACGTTACTGATATTCACACTTTCAGCAGACGGATCGCCCCCATCAACCACGGCAACTTGCGCATTAATTGGTGTTGCTAATGGGTTTCCGGCGGTGTCTTCACCTTGAATATCAAAAGTGATGTTAATTTGATCGCCTGTATAGGAAACCTGACCGCCACCAACAGACGTTACGTGATCAATTGGTTGAGAAATCGTTGTGGTCAATGAAAGCTCAGCGTTGTTTCCAACACTAACAACATCGATGTCGATGCGTAATACTTCATCGGTGCCTTGAACACCAATGATAGAGTTCGTCGCCGCATCATAAGTAAACGTAACGGGTTGACCACTTGAAGTAATATCACTGTTTAGCTCTGTGAGTAGCGAAGCGAGAGACAGTGCTTCTGGAACAAAAGAATCAGGGGAGAGCGCTAAACTACCAGCAATGATAGTTTCTGTCGTCGTGATAGATTGAGGATAAGTATTATCAGATATCGAGCCTTCAGTAAGAGCTTCACTGATTGATTGGTCGCCTGATGAACGAGTGATCGACCTGAACTCTTCTCTGTCTTCATCAACCGTTTGTTCTGCTAGACCAGCGGTTTCAAAGAATGTCGATGGCTGAGTCTGTGTGTAGTTGTAATCAATAGTGACAAAGCCGGAGTTTGCAGAACCTTGTCCAGCACCAGCGGCCGTTGCCTCTAGGATTTGAGTCGGATCGGCACCACCTAAAATGGCTTCTTGAATTGCAGCAAGGTCGTCTTCGGTGAAGGTTTCTGCGTCCGCTTGCTGTAAGTCAAAATTAACCTCACCGGCTATTGGGGCGTCTACCCATGCAGCATTTTCATCAATACAACCGACACAATTCTCTGCAACTGGAATTGAATCATTCTGCACACCTAATACAAGTTCTGACTTGTTGGCCGTAATCACGATCTCATTTTCACGGATGATATCGCCAATTGAAATTTTTCTTGCGCTGCCGTCTGGCTTAACGACCACAACATGTCCACTAACTGCCTCAACTACAGCAACCTGGCGTGAAACTTCGATATCCATATATCCCCCGTAGTCACAAAACACTGCTCTCGAGCGCTGTGAAAATTATTGGTAATAACAATTTCAGGTTTCACTTGAATACATACTTAGCTCTCATCAATGACAATCCATTGTTACGCCTAACTGGCCTGAAATGAGAAAGTATTTCACCTGTTTTTTTATAGTTTACTTACTCTTAAGACTAGTCTTCCCCATAAAAAATGCCATGTCTGTGCTAAGAGGCGCCTTTTCACAAACCGAGGGATTCTTGTTGGAGTTTGAATAACTTAGTTAAAAGTTAGTATGGTATTGATTTATATGCAAATAAATTCACAATGTAATTACACCTCATTATTTATAATATATACAGCAATAAAGTTGATAAATCATTAGCAAATATGGGGTATTGATTGAGGCTTTCTATACGTCCACAGTAAAGCAGAAGTAATTACCATTTGTGAGACAATAACCAGAGGATAGGTGGTGGAGTTTGTATCAAAAACAATAAAATAAGTTGCATAAAATGTATATGTCGGAATTTTAACCAACTGATAAACAACAGCTCCCCTCTTCAATTTGGTCACAGGTTGTTTTCTGGAAGTGACAAAAAAAGCCCACTAAGTTGAAACTTAGTGGGCTTTAAAATCAGTATGTAGCGTTACGCTTTTAACAATCAAACACTATGATTTAGCGAGGCGATTTGCCGTCCAAACATAAAGCAGCTCAAGTGCGATAGTTGCACCAGCCAGTGCTGTAATCTCGCTTTGGTCATACGCTGGAGAAACTTCTACAACGTCCATACCAACCATGTTGATGCCCTGCAAACCACGGATAATTTTCAGAACTTTATCTGAATTCAAACCGCCGCATACCGGAGTACCTGTACCCGGAGCAAAAGCAGGATCCAGACAATCGATATCAAACGTTAGGTAAACTGGCTTATCACCAACAATGCCTTTCACTTGAGCAATGATCTCGTCCACGCTCATGTCGTTCGCTTGCATCGCGTTAATAACGTTAAAGCCGTGTCCTTCCTGCTTGTACTCTGTACGAACACCAATTTGCACTGAATGTTCAGGCGAAATTAAACCTTCATTTGGCGCATGGTAGAACATAGTACCGTGATCGTAACGACTGCCCTGACTGTAAGTGTCAGTGTGCGCGTCGAAGTGAATCAGAGCCATCTCACCGAACTTCTTGCCGTATGCTCTTAACAAAGGCAGTGTAATGAAGTGATCGCCACCTAATCCAAGCAATGTTTTACCGCTATTTAAAATCGCATCAGCCGCCGCTTCTAAACGTTGAGTTAGGTCTTCTGCATCACCGCAATCAAACACAAGGTCGCCAGCATCAATGACCGAGGTGTGTTCAAATACATTGAAGTCCCAAGGGAATTTTTTACCTTCCCACGCCAAGTTTACTGACGCACGACGAATCGCATCAGGTCCCATACGAGCACCCGGACGACCAGACGTCGCCATATCTAACGGCGCGCCCAACACAACCACATCAGCATCGTTATCAATTGGGTTCTGTACCAATGGACGACGCATAAACGTCATCGCATTGGAATACAGCGAGTAATCTGGTTTGGTAAATAGATCGTTCATTAAAAATCCTCAAGATAGGTGTAACCCATCAAGCCTTGCTCTAACTCTTCAAGTACGCTTTGCTGCTCTTGCGCTGGTACTTTCGCCGTTACTAATTCTTTGTAGTTCTGACGAATTAGATCCATATCGATATGAACGTAACGCATCATGTCTTCTACTGTGTCGCCTTCGTTGATGTAGTCAATGTTCGCTTCTCCGCTTTCATCAACATTCACCACAACACTGTGCGTATCACCAAATAGGTTATGCATATCGCCCAAGATCTCTTGGTACGCGCCTACTAGGAAGAAGCCCATTAGGTATGGTTCATCTGGGTTCCACGCTGGCACTGGCAATGTTGTTTCAATGCCTTGACCATCAACATACTGGTCAATCGTACCGTCAGAGTCACAAGTGATGTCCAACACCACAGCACGACGCTCATCCGCATTATCTAAACCGCTCAGTGGCAATACAGGGAACACCTGATCAATACCCCAAGCATCTGGCAATGACTGGAATAGTGAAAAGTTCACGAAGAACTTGTCCGCTAAACGCTCGCTCAACTCATCCAAAATTGGACGGTGGTAACGGTTCTTTGTGCTCATGCGAGTGCTAAGCTCGTAGTTAATACGCAAAGACATTTGCTCTGCCCAAGCACGATGCTGAAGATTCAGCATACCGGTCGCAAATTGGTTGTGCGCTTCTGCAATATCGCTCTGAGTGTCGTTATAGATCTCAATCAACGCACGGTCATCATTGCCCGCATCTAGCTCTAAGAAGTTCTTCCACATGTTGTTGAGCAACATTGGCGCGTCAGCTTCTGGAGCCGCCATGTCTTCCGGAGAATAGCTTTCTGTACCAATAACATTGGTTACAAGCACAGCGTGATGCGCTGTCAGTGAGCGACCAGATTCTGAAATGATCACAGGTTGTGGCTGATTGTAGAGCTTACAGATATCCCCTACTGTCATCACAATATTGCGAGCGTACTCAAGCAAGCCGTAGTTCATTGAGTTTGAAGATTGACTGCGTGTGCCGTCGTAATCAACCGCCAAACCACCACCAACATCTAAGTACTTCAATTGAGCACCGGTATCGCGCAGTTCACAGTAGAAACGAGCTGCTTCACTCACACCATTTCGCACATCACGAATATTCGCCATTTGCGAGCCAAGGTGGAAGTGTACTAGCTCTAGAACATCCAGCTGGTCTTCTGCTTTCAAGCGTTCAATAACGGTCAATACTTGTGATGCAGACAAACCGAATTTCGACTTCTCGCCACCACTTGCTTGCCATTTACCTGCACCTTGAGATGCAAGACGAATGCGTAAACCTAAACGAGGTTTCACGCCAAGCGCTTTCGCTTCAGAAAGAACAAGATCAAGCTCAGATAGCTTCTCTAGAACGATAAATACTTTATGACCCAGCTTTTCGCCAATAAGAGCAAGACGGATGTATTCTCTGTCTTTGTAACCGTTACACACGATCACCGAGCTCGCTTTTTGAGCCAGTGCCAATACCGCTAATAGTTCAGGCTTGCTGCCCGCCTCTAAACCAAGCTGCTTCTGCTCTAATTGAGCTTGGCTCGCTAAGATCTCGTCAACCACTTCTTTCTGTTGGTTAACTTTAATCGGGTAAACAAGTAGGTAACGGTTATCGTACTGATATTCGTCGATCGCTTGGTTGAATGCGTTACAGATATTGTGCACACGTTGATGCACGATTTGAGGAAAACGCACAAGAGCAGGTAAACCAATATTTCTTTGCTCTAACTGTTTTACGATCTTACTTAGTGGGACTTGATGATCCGTCTCGCTCGGTGAAACATACACCTCACCGTTATCATCAATTCCATAAAAACCTTGGCTCCAGTGCTTTACATTATACTCAGCACGGATGCGTTCCAAATTAACCGAATTTTCCAATTCTAGAGACCTCACACTATAGGGCCATCGACAGAAGATACCTCTTTGGAATAGCGAGGTATAACCCAACAAAAAGCGTTCAAAAACGATTTGTTGGCTGCATTAACCGATATTATTAAGATCGAGTCCAACCATTGATATTTGTGGTGACGATTACGTTTTTTTATCGACAGATCGACTTAAAATGACAGGTAAGGAATTACAAGGTTTTAGGGTAAAAAACAGGCTGAAGCGCATTAAATATAAAGCAATTTCTCACATTAAATTAGGGAGAAAAAATGTGCAGAAACCAAAAGATTTTTAGTAAATTGAGTGAGGTTAAGTCAGAGTTGTGACAAATATAAGCACTTCACAATCTGAACTCTCGCTATCACCAACACAGCTTGTGTCCCGCGATTCGATGCCGATAAACACTTCATTCTTCCTACTAGAACTCGCTCACTTCAATGTTGTAACCGCTCAATTTTTGAACTTTTCTCGCGCATATCTTGTATTCGGTTCAATCTTCTTGTAATTTTAACTGACCAACCAATCGGTCAGCCTTCGAATTTAGGGGATACTATGAGCCATAATCTAGACCTTGAACCAAACACGTCGAGCACCAACGACATGGATCAAATGTTCAACCGACAAAAAGATCACTACCGCAATAACGTTAATCCTACGCTTGAGCAGAGAAGAGAAAACCTCTCAGTATTAAAAGCGTTGTTAATGCGCTATCAAGAGCAATTGATTGAGGCAGTATCTGAAGATTATGGCCATCGAGCAAAGCACGACAGCTTGATTGCTGATATCACCCCTTCTCTTCACCAGATCAATTACAGCGTGAAGAACCTTAAGAAGTGGTTGAAGCCATCGCGCCGCAAAGCTGGTTTGATGCTAACGCCAGCAAAGATCACGGTTCATTATCAACCTGTGGGCGTTGTGGGCATCATTGTTCCTTGGAACTTCCCAGTCATGCTCTCTTTAGGCCCTCTGATCACAGCGTTAGCAGCGGGCAACACGGCGATGCTCAAGATGTCGGAGTTTACTCCAGCGACCAACCGAGTTTTAAAAGCGATGTTGGCCGAAGGCTTTAGTGAAGATCAGGTTGCGATTATCGAAGGCGAAGCTGACGTTTCCGCTAAATTTAGCCAACTGCCGTTTGACCATATCCTTTTCACAGGCTCAACCGCTGTGGGTAAACACGTTATGAGAGCAGCGGCTAACAACTTAACACCAGTTACCTTGGAATTAGGCGGCAAATCTCCAACCATCATTGCCCCTGACTTTGATGTAGCTGACGCTGTTGAACGTATCTTGTTTGCCAAGAGTCTAAACGCTGGCCAGATATGTGTAGCGCCTGATTACATCTTATTGCCGCGAGAAAAATCAGACGAGTTCATCACAGCCTATAAGCGTTATTTCAAGAAGCTTTATAAAGCCGGTATTGAGAGCAAAGACTTAACCTCAGTGATCAACATGCGCCAATACAATCGCTTGAAAGGTGTCATTGAAGACGCACAAGCCAAAGGCGCGGTTATTCACACGGTAACCGAACAAGCACAAGACGATGTAAACCACAGAATGACGCCGCACCTTCTCACCGAAGTGAACGATGAGATGCTCGCGATGCAAGAAGAGCTGTTTGGTCCTGTTTTGCCTATCGTGCCTTATGATTCCATCGAAGAAGCAATCAATTACATCACAGAGAGAGAACGCCCACTGGCTCTGTACCTAATGAGCCATAATAAAGAAACCCAAGACAAGCTTTTATCAGACACGCACTCTGGCGGCGTGTGTATTAATGATTCTTTGGTGCATGTGGCTGCAGAAGACGCACCATTCGGTGGCATCGGCCCTTCAGGCATGGGACACTATCACGGCATTGAGGGCTTCAAGACCCTTAGCCATGCCAAAACCGTTCTAAGTAGAGGAAAAATCAACTTCACCAAGTTAATGCATCCTCCTTACAACAACCCAATCAAGAAACTGATGTTCAAAGTACTCAATAGATGATCACCAAAAGACAAAAAATCCTAGATGCTGCACTCTTGCTATTCTCTCAACAGGGGCTAGAGGGCACATCTACTGGACAAATAGCGAAAACAGCTGGTGTGGCGAAAGCGACGCTGTTCCACCACTTCGAAAACAAATCTCTATTGATTGATGAACTGTTTCGCGAGCTGAAGTTAGAGCTATTCTCGACCCTTCAACCGCACACTGATGTGGCAGTAGAAGATCGCTACCAAGCCTTTAAGTTCATGTGGTTCTCAGGGATTGAGTGGGCATTAGAGAATCCAGTTGCGATGAAGTTCTTCACCAATGTTCATTTCGACCCAACGACTCAAACTCGAGAAATGATTGTTTCACAGATGTTCGCATCGTTAGACGAGATCATTTTGAAAGGGCAACAAGATGGTGAATTGATGGTGTTGGACATTAACCTTGTTAGACACTTCATTCATAGCCACTTTCTGATTTGTGCAAACTGGCTGATTGAACAAAGCGAGTCTCCACCAGAGCAAACATCGAAGTACATCAACGATAGCTTTGATATGTGTTGGCGCGCCGTTGGTGGGCAAACCAAGTAGCTTTAAGCCCAAGGCCCTAAGCTCTAAGCTCTAAGCTCTAAGCTCTAAACCCAAAGATATAAGTTCTAGACTCAACTGATTTCCAATAATGATCACTAAAGCGCCACAAAGGCGCTTTAATTATTTGAACACAATTTAATCACTTGGACATCGACTCAAAGCAGATATTGGCGTCAGCTTTACGTGAATACCAAGGAGCTTTTATCTTAGTCAGTCATGACTTGGATTTTGTTGAGGAGGTCGGCGTTAGCCAAAATCGTATTCAGCTTTAACCTTGATATCAACAGCCACTGAGCGTAGATAGGCGAGTATTGTTGCGGATACTCGCCTTTCTCGGTTGAGACAAGTAAACTACGCGCCTCGAACATCTATTCATAAGGCTAAGGTTTGCATACTCTAGAACAATTAAAATCAGGGCAACTTAAAGGTATTAAGCGTCTAAAACTATCAGAAGGTCTCACAGAGTTCCCTCTAGAAATCATAGAGCTTGCAGATTCTCTTGAGATCCTAGACCTTTCAGGTAATCAGCTGTCAGACCTACCAGCCGAGTTATCAAAGCTAACTAACCTGCGTATTATCTTCGCGTCGAATAACCTGTTTACGCACCTGCCTGATGTTCTAGGGTCACTTCCTAAGCTCGAAATGGTTGGCTTCAAAACCAACCAAATCAAAACCGTTAGCGAACAATCTCTGCCGACTCAACTACGTTGGTTAATCCTGACCGACAATGAGATTGAGGCCCTGCCTAGCTCACTAGGTGAAAGACCGCGACTACAGAAACTGGCATTGGCGGGTAACAAGATTCGCGTGTTACCAGAAAGCATGGAAAACCTATCCAACCTTGAGCTAGTTCGCCTGTCTGCAAACCAGTTGACTGAATTCCCAGAGTTCCTTATCAAGCTACCAAAACTGGCTTGGTTAGCGTTTGCGGGTAACCCGTTTTGCAAACACCCTAGCAGCTTAGATAGCGTGCCTGCGGTTAGCTCTCAAAGCTATTCACTGAATCAAGTACTTGGCCAAGGCGCATCTGGCGTGATCTCGCATGCAAGCTGGCTAAACAGCGACTTCGATTTTCCACAGGAAGTGGCGGTTAAAGTGTTTAAAGGCGAAGTCACCAGTGACGGCTACCCACATGATGAACTGGAAGCGTGCTTGCAGGCTGGACACCATAACAACTTGGTAAAATCTATCGCCCAAGTAGAGGAACAAGATTACCTAGCTTTGGTGATGGAACTCATTCCAAACAGCTACTACAACCTAGGGCTACCACCAACACTCGAGACTTGCACGCGTGATACTTTCCCAGAAGGTTTCGAACTTTCAATTGCTCAAATCAATAGCATTACAGAGCAGATGATTGATGTGTTTGAACACCTTCATGCCAATAAAGTCTCTCATGGTGATCTATACGCTCACAACACTTTAGTGAACGAACAAGGTCAGATGATCTTTGGTGACTTTGGCGCTGCGACTATCTACGGCTACCTAACTGAAGAACATCAACAAGGTATTCGCCGAATTGAAGCACGTGCATTGAAGTACTTTATTGAAGACCTACTGACGATTTGTGCAAAGCAAGATCAAGACAGCGAGCTTTATACTCGATTGGCGAACTTCGAAGCTTAATAGAAGTATTCAGTCAGATTGAAGACAACAAAGCCAACATCACTGTTGGCTTTTTTATATGCTAATTAAACGAACCAGCGTTTAGCTTTCAACTTGAACAAGCTTCAAGTACGAATGCAGCTCTCCGCTCTTATACTCAACCGCAGAGTGAATATTAAGGTCAGCACGAGCCACAACAGCAAACTGGTAGCAGTTCTCACCCTTCAGAATCTCGACGTGTAACAAACCGTCTTTTAGTTGCCACTGCCCTGTTGTTTCAAATCGGTCGAACAAACGATATTCAATCAAAGAACCGTCAGCATTGAAGTGCACTTCAGTGATGTAACCGCCGGGACAGCTCTTCACCCAAACTCGATTCTCGATATCACTGACAATGAAGTCACGCTTGGTATCACGCCACGCTAGAAAGCCTTCGCTATCATAAAGAGCAATGTCGAGATCAGTTCTAGAGATTAACGGCTGCTCATTTTGCTCACGACAATAAAGTTGAAGCAAAATTTGCTGAACTGTTTCGCTCTGTAATTCACTCATTGTGGCTTCCCTTTATCATTGCTCTGCGTTAGACGCAGTATTGATCAACAAATTCTATTTAAAGCGGGCTACACAAGCTCGTAAGAAACCACATACAGTTGAGAGATACCCGGGTAGATATCTTGAATCACGTCTTTCAGTACTTGCAGCGTCATGTTCTCTTGCTGAGCATGGAACTCACCTAAGTCATCAAACAAAATTGGCTCAACGCTGATGATCTTAAGATTACAGAACACACGGTCTTGCTCTAGCGTCGATACTTCCACAACACTGCCTGGCTGGTAGTCTCGCTCAGATTCATCACGAATAGTAATCGTCTTCTTGCCAGATAGGATGTCAGTTTCAAAACGTTCGAAGAACGTCATAGTGGTCGGTGCGGTCATTTATTTCGGTCGCTTTACATTTAAAGGTTAGGTAAATGTTTATATACCAGAATGCGTGTTCAAGCGAATAAAAATTAGATGCGAGATGCGAGATGCGAGATGCGAGATGCGAGATGCGAGATGCGAGATGCGAGAGAGTATGGCAAAGCCAAATTACAGGCAATAAAAAAGGAGAACCGAAGTTCTCCTTTTCTTAAACCTTTAAGCTAACTCTAAATTATAGAGATGCTTTCGCTTTTTCAACTAGAACAGCAAATGCTGCTTTGTCGAATACTGCGATGTCAGCAAGAATCTTACGGTCGATCTCGATAGATGCTTTCTTTAGGCCATTGATGAAACGGCTGTAAGATAGACCATTTTGACGAGATGCCGCGTTGATACGTGCAATCCAAAGTTGACGGAATTGACGTTTCTTGTTGCGACGGTCACGGTAAGCGTATTGACCAGCTTTGGTAACTGCTTGGAAAGCTACGCGGTAAACACGTGAACGTGCTCCGTAGTAACCTTTAGCTTGTTTTAGAACTTTCTTATGACGTGCACGAGCTTGTACACCACGTTTTACGCGAGGCATTATGCTTCTCCTAAACTAAACGAATTTATAAACTAAAAAGAATTAAGCGTATGGCATCATACGTAGAACTTGAGCAACTTCACATTTAGGAAGGATCGAGTTCGGACGTAGCTGACGCTTGTTCTTAGTAGTACGCTTAGTCAGGATGTGACGTTTACCAGCGTGCTTAAACTTAATACCACCAGCAGTTTTCTGGAAACGCTTAGCAGCACCTTTGTTGGTTTTCATCTTAGGCATGATGAATAACTCCGCATTGTTGAGTTGTTAATAACATAGTAATTAGGGCGAATAAAACCCCGCAACCTGAGGCTGCAGGGTTCAATTACTTGCAAAGCCGTTAATTACTTCTTTTTAGGGGCCAACACCATGATCATCTGGCGACCTTCAATTCTCGTTGGGAAAGATTCGACTACTGCAAATTCTTCAGTATCCGCTTTCAAACGATTAAGAACGTCAACACCGATTTCTTGGTGAGCCATTTCGCGGCCACGGAAGCGAATTGTTACCTTCACTTTGTTGCCGTCTTCTAGGAAACCAGTCAGGTTGCGTAGTTTTACCTGATAGTCTCCAATATCAGTTCCAGGTCGGAATTTAATTTCCTTGATCTGAACCTGCTTTTGCTTCTTCTTCTGCTCTTTCGCAGCTTTGCTCTTCTCGAAGAGGAACTTACCGTAGTCCATCACACGACAAACTGGCGGCTCGGCGTTAGGGCTGATCTCTACAAGATCCATACCAGCTTCATTTGCAGCTTCCATCGCTTCAGCGATTGATACTACACCAACAGCTTCGCCGTCTGCGCCAGTTAGACGCACTTCACGAACGCCACGAATGTCACCGTTTAAACGGTGCTGGTTTTGTTTGGCCGGTTGTTGGCCACGTCTTCCGCCTTTAATAGCTATTCCTCCAGATTGAGCTTACGGCTTGAAACCTCGGCTTGGATGTATGAAATAAAGTCATCCACTTTAAATTTGCCAAGGTCCTTACCTTTACGTGTACGTACTGCAATTTCGCCGGCTTCCATTTCTTGGTCACCACACACAAGCATGAACGGTACACGTTTCAAAGTATGTTCGCGGATTTTAAAGCCAATCTTCTCATTTCTCAAGTCTGCTTTGACTCTAAATCCACTTTTTTGCAGTTTTTTCGTAATTTCTTGTACATATTCAGACTGTTTGTCTGTAATGCCCATTACAACTGCTTGTTCTGGCGCCAACCACGTTGGGAAGAAGCCAGCGTATTCTTCAATAAGAATACCAATGAAGCGTTCTAGTGAACCTAAAATCGCGCGGTGGATCATAACTGGCGTGTGACGCTCGTTATCTTCACCTACGTAAGTAGCACCTAAACGTTCTGGTAATGCAAAATCGAGCTGCACTGTACCACATTGCCAAGCGCGGTCCAAACAATCATGCAAAGTAAATTCAATCTTAGGTCCGTAGAACGCACCCTCGCCTTCTTGAATCTCGTATGCAATGTCCATTGCCTCTAGCGCTTGCTTAAGGTCAGCCTCTGCACGGTCCCACATTTCGTCTGAACCTACACGCTGTTCTGGACGAGTAGATAGCTTAACAACGATGCTTTCGAAGCCGAAAGTTGTGTAAGTATCGTAAACCATTTCAATACAAGCTTTAACTTCTTGTTGAACTTGGTCTTCAGTACAGAATACGTGAGCATCATCTTGAGTGAAGCCACGAACACGCATAATGCCGTGAAGTGCGCCAGACGGCTCGTTACGGTGACATGAGCCGAACTCAGCCATACGTAGCGGTAGATCACGGTAAGATTTCAAACCTTGGTTGAAGATTTGAACGTGACCAGGACAGTTCATTGGCTTGATAGCGTATTCACGGTTCTCTGAAGAAGTAGTGAACATCGCTTCAGCGTACTTATCCCAGTGACCAGAGCGTTCCCAGAGAACACGGTCCATCATTAATGGGCCTTTAACTTCTTGGTAATCGTACTCAGTCAGTTTTTGACGAATAAATACTTCTAGCTCACGGAAGACAGTCCAACCGTTGTGGTGCCAGAACACCATGCCTGGTGCTTCTTGCTGCATGTGGAATAGGTCAAGCGCTTTACCGATTTTACGGTGGTCACGTTTAGCCGCTTCTTCTAGGCGCACAAGGTGAGCTTTAAGTGCCTTCTTGTCGTGGAATGCAGTGCCGTAGATACGTTGAAGCATCTTGTTGTCACTGTTACCACGCCAGTATGCACCCGCTACGTTAAGTAGAGTGAAGTGCTGGCAGAAGCTCATGTTAGGCACGTGTGGACCACGACACATATCGATGTATTCTTCGTGATGGTACAGGCCTGGACGATCGTCTTTAGAGACGTTCTCGTCCAAGATTTCAATCTTGTAAGTCTCGCCGCGAGCTTCGAATGCGTCGCGCGCTTCCTGCCAGCTAACTTTCTTCTTAACAACCTGGTATTTGGTCTTCGCTAGATCTTTCATGCGCTTTTCGATCTTTTCTAGATCGTCTTGCGTTAGAGAGTGCTCAAGATCGATATCGTAGTAGAAACCGTTATCGATAGTAGGACCGATCGCCATTTTCGCTTCTGGAAAAAGCTGCTTAACCGCGTGGCCTAAAAGGTGAGCACAAGAGTGACGAACGATTTCAAGGCCATCAACTTCATCTTTAGCTGTGATGATTTCTAGGCTTGCATCGTTTTCGATAAGATCACAAGCATCAACACGCTCGCCGTCTACACGACCAGCAATGGTAGCTTTCGCAAGACCAGGACCGATTGATAGGGCAACATCTAGAGTTGATACAGGGTTGTCAAATTGACGCTGACTACCGTCAGGAAGAGTAATAATTGGCATTATTTGTCCTTTACAGTGGTGTTGCACACCAAGCAACACATGAAAATGTTTAATATATGTCTTTCAATCAACGAGTACGCTGATTGGGGATATATGCATAATAAATATACCCACATAGAAGCAAATACAGATGCCACATCTGTGAGTAGCCGAACATTGTAACGAAATTATATGAAATGACAATGTTAGTCCCACAGCGCCACAAAAACTACATAACTTAAATGTCTCTTCTATATAGGACCTTCTAACACCCTAAGCTAACGTTCAATGATTGGTTCTTTGTCTTTATTTACAAACAAAAAAGCCGAACGGTTAAGTTCGGCTATAGAAATCGTACTGTCTTGTCTCTATTAATAGAAAGAGTTACTACTAACAGAGAGAGCAACTACGCACTCATGATTCTTGAGACGGTGTTGCGAATGTCAGAGTCAGCCGCGTTCGCAGGCAGAGTGAACGAGATGTATTGGTCACCGCGGAAACTCAGTGAGCGGTCAATTTCAGCTAAGCAGTGAACCATAGAACCATCTACGATGAATGACAGCTCGATTTCTTTGTTATTCATGAAACCGCCGCTGCGAAATTCAATCTCTTGGTAACAACCCGAACGTGATGCGAAGGTGTTACCTTTCAAGTAGCCCTTCTCTACGTCTGCTTTCACCATTGCCATACCTGAAGCTTCAACACCTTGAATGATTTTCGCGACTGTTGGTAATGGGTGAACAGAGATAAAATCACGGTCTTTAGGGTCAATCGCGAAACCGATATCTAAGTTGGTTTCTACCCAAACATGGCACTGGTTCATTTTTGCGTTCAACGCAGTCACTGGCGTTTCATCATTAAGCTTAAGACGGAATGGCACCAACTTAGTTTCGCCGGGTTGAATCACAAACGGCTCTACGGCTTGAATACGACCGAGTGAAAAGGTTTCGTAACTGGTGCTATCTTCTGTTTCCACTTTAACTTCTGTGTTGAGAACCAAGTTGATCAGGTCGATTTGTTGCTCAACGTCACCACCAACAATGTGAACATTGCCAGACAACTCTCCACCTTGGAAAACTTCAATATTATCTAAGACAGTATCAACCTTTGCTGCACCGATGCCCAACGAGGCCTTTAATTTCTTAAACATATTATTTCCCTTTCTAATTATCTGATTTACGAATAGTTATTGCGTGACAATTTGCGACACTTGCCTCACAGAATCAAGCAATTTGCCCCATCTATGTTGAATAAGGTCACATTGCCCGAGGAAATGTTGAAATCGTGAAAAATTCCGTTACTCTATTTGTATAGTCAAATAAGGTTTCATTATGTCGAAAGCACCGCTCTACCTTCAGATAAAACAGTTCATAGATGACAAGATCAGCAGTGGTCATTGGCCGGTGGGTTATCAAATTACCACCGAACTCGAACTCACCGAGCAGTTCAATGTAAGTAGAATGACGGTCAATAAAGCCATTCGAGATCTTGTGTCTGAAGGTAAGCTCATCAGGAAGCCAAGACTGGGTACTTTTGTTTGTGAACCCGACGAAAAAGCGCAATCTCCGCTGCTTGATATCAACAACATAGCGCAAGAGATCAAAGACCGCGGCCAAACGTATACTAGTCAAGTTATCAAGCACGATAGCATCAAGGCTGATGAAAGCACGGCTACACGGTTAGGTGTGATGATTAACGCAGAAGTGTTCTATAGTGAAATCATACACTTTGCGGACAACGCACCGATTCAATTGGAAGCGCGCTGGGTGAACTCTCAAGCCGCTCCAAAATACCTAGAGCAAGACTTTTCAACCTCTACGCCCAACGAATACCTTTCAAAAAGCTGCCCGTTAAGTGCTATCGAGCACACGGTTGAAGCCATTATTCCAGATTCTCAAATCAGAACGTCACTAAAGCTATCTGAATCAGAACCTTGCCTTCTTTTGAATAGAAGAACATGGAGCAAAGAACGCCTCATCAGCTTTGCATTGCTCTACCATCCTGGCTCTAAGTACAAATTAAGCTCCAAGATACTTCTAGAATAAAGAACATCATCCTGATCGCCGATCACATTTTTGCAACATCAACTTGATTCGGGTCAGCGTTTAGCCTATTTATTTGTATATACATTTAATATTTAGCAAAGATCTAGGTGATTATGAATTTGATCCTCAAAAACGCACGAGTGGTCTCCATGAGTTCGGGAGCCGACGGTTATCAGCCCTCTTCCCCTCAAGATATCGTTATCGAAGACGGTAAGATCGTGTCTATCTCTTGTTCAAACCATGAGGCTCATGCTTATGAGGTAGAACAACCGAGCACTGATAACTCTGCGGATTACATCACCTATGATTGCAAGAACAAGCTCGTTACCCCAGGTCTGATTGATTGCCACACTCACCTCGTATTTGCAGGCAATCGCGCCAACGAATTTGAACAGCGTTTGAATGGTATCTCTTACACCGACATCGCCAAACAAGGCGGCGGGATTCTTGCGACAGTCACTGCAACACGCGCAGCACAAGAGTCAGAACTGGTTGAAATGGCACTACCTAGACTCGATGGCCTTCTAAGAAGTGGCGTAACCAGCATCGAAGTAAAATCGGGCTATGGTTTAACACTTGATGATGAACTCAAAATGTTACGTGCAGCTAAAGCGTTAGAAAATCATCGCCGAATTAAGATCACTACCACTCTCCTTGCAGCACACGCAGTACCGCCAGAATACAAAGAACAACCAGATCGTTACATAGATCTGGTTTGCCAAGAGATCATTCCTAAAGCTGCGGGGCAAGGGCTCGCCGATGCCGTTGACGTGTTCTGCGAATCTATCGGCTTCAACTTAGAACAAACCGAACGTGTATTTGCAGCTGCCAAAGCACATGGGCTAGCGATTAAAGGTCACACTGAACAACTTTCAAATATGGGCGGCAGTGCGCTCGCAGCTAAATACGGTGCACTCTCTGTCGACCATGTTGAATACCTTGATGAAACCGGAGTAAAAGCACTGGCAGAATCAGGCACAGTCGCCACCTTATTACCCGGGGCTTTCTACTTCTTGAAAGAGACTCAACAGCCACCTATTGCTTTACTTCGTGAACACAAAATCCTAATGGCGATCGCGACCGACCTAAACCCCGGCACATCTCCCTTTGCAGACTTAACGCTGATGATGAACATGAGCTGCACCCTGTTTGGTACGACGCCTGAAGAAGCGCTACGCGGTGTAACTTGTAACGCTGCCGCTGCCATTGGTGAGTCACAAACCAAAGGCAAAGTCGAAATCGGTTATGCCGCAGATTTGGCTATCTGGAACATCGACCACCCTGCAGATCTAAGCTATCAAGTCGGTGTTCCTCACCTGCATAAACGCATTGTTGATGGCGAGGTGTGTCATGACTCAATCTAAATCCAACGGTATCCAAGAGAACGCAACAACCGTGCATAACTTTGTGTGGACCGGACGTAATGATCTTGAAGATGGCCCACTCGGTACTCGCGTTCATCACATTACCAAGCAAGTGCAAAGTAGTGAGTTAAGTGACAAGCTGACTGACGGTGATATCGCCTTGGTAGGCTTTGCCAGCGATGCCGGTGTTGCAAGAAATAAAGGACGCGTGGGCGCGAAACAAGCACCTAACTTGATACGCCAAGCGTTGGCGAATATGGCTTGGCACAGTGACGCACACATCGCCGATCTTGGTGATCTCGAGTGCAATGATGGTCAATTAGAAGTCAGCCAAAAACAGTGTGCTTCTGTGATTGCCAATGCCTTAGCAACCAACAAAGTGATTACCCTTGGCGGTGGTCACGAGGTGGCTTGGGCAACGTTCCAAGGTCTCGCTGAGCACCTAAATAAAATTCAATCAGAACACAATCCTAAGATCGGCATCGTTAATTTTGATGCTCACTTTGATCTTCGTGAATTTGAAAGCGACATCACCGATGTTAAACCGAGCTCCGGCACGCCTTTTAACCAGATCAGTGATTACTGCCACGCACATCAATGGCCGTTTCATTACGCTTGTCTTGGTGTGAGTGCCGCCAGCAATACCAAAGCGCTGTTTAACAAAGCTGACCAACTGGGCGTGTGGTATGAACACGACCGCAACATGACCCAAGTGAATCAAGTCGCTCAACTGATCAAGTTACAAAAATTCATCGTTGAGTGTGATTATCTCTATCTCACCATTGATCTCGATGTTTTCCCCGCAGCTACTGCGCCGGGCGTAAGTGCACCAGCGGCAAGAGGCGTGAGCTATGAAGCGCTCGCGCCTTTCCTAGAACAGATTTTTAAACACAGTGAGAAACTCATTATCGCGGACATTGCGGAATATAACCCAGACTACGACGTCGACGGCCAAACGGCTCGATTGGCGGCTCGTTTGTGTTGGGATATTGCCAGTGCAATGGCCAGTGAATAAGCCAGCTATATAGATAAATACAACTACAACGATATAACGTGAAACAGAAGGAATTTCAAAATGACGGAACACCACAACAGTGACCCTCGTCTCGACACGACTCGCGAAATTCGCGCACCTCATGGCACCACTTTGCGCGCAAAATCTTGGTTAACAGAAGCACCCCTTCGTATGCTAATGAACAACCTAGATCCTGATGTAGCAGAACACCCACATGCACTGGTTGTGTATGGCGGTATTGGTCGTGCAGCACGTGATTGGAAATGTTACGACAAGATTGTTGAAGTATTAGAGCGTTTAGAAGACGACCAAACATTACTTGTTCAGTCTGGTAAACCTGTAGGCGTGTTCCCGACTCATAAAAACGCACCTCGCGTGTTAATCGCTAACTCGAACCTTGTTCCACACTGGGCAAACTGGGAACATTTCAACGAGCTCGATAAAGAAGGCTTGATGATGTACGGCCAAATGACCGCAGGTAGCTGGATCTACATCGGTTCACAAGGCATCGTTCAAGGTACTTACGAAACCTTTGTCGCTATCGCGAAGAAACACTTCCAAGGCGAAGCAAAAGGCAAATGGGTACTTACAGGTGGCCTTGGCGGCATGGGCGGCGCTCAACCTCTAGCAGCTACCATGGCTGGCTTCTCAATGATTGCGGTTGAATGCGATGAATCACGAATTGATTACCGCCTGCGTACTGGTTATGTAGACAAGAAAGCCACCAGCCTAGATGAAGCGATGGCTATTATTAAAGAGTCTGACACACCTATTTCTGTTGGCCTGCTAGGTAACGCTGCTGATGTTTTCCCTGAGTTAGTAGAGCGCAACATCACACCAGATGTCGTTACTGACCAAACCTCTGCCCATGACCCTCTGAACGGCTATTTGCCACAAGGTTGGACGATGGAGAAAGCCGCACAAGAGCGCACTATTGATGAAGCGAAAGTCGTTAAGGCAGCTAAGCAGTCCATGGCGATTCAAGTTCAAGCGATGCTAGACCTGCAATATCGCGGCGCTGCAACCGTGGACTACGGCAACAACATTCGCCAAATGGCACTGGAAGAAGGCGTAGAAAACGCGTTTGATTTCCCGGGTTTCGTTCCTGCTTATATTCGTCCACTGTTCTGCGAAGGCATCGGTCCATTCCGTTGGGCAGCCCTTTCTGGAGACCCAGAAGACATCTACAAAACAGACCAAAAAGTAAAAGAACTGATTCCAGACAACCCTCACCTGCACAACTGGCTAGATATGGCGCGTGAACGCATTCAGTTCCAAGGTCTACCTGCACGTATTTGTTGGGTTGGCTTGAAAGATCGTGAACGCTTAGGCCAAGCATTCAATGAAATGGTGAAAAATGGCGAACTGAAAGCACCAGTTGTTATCGGTCGTGACCACCTAGATTCAGGTTCAGTAGCAAGCCCGAACCGCGAAACAGAAGGCATGATGGATGGATCAGATGCCGTATCAGATTGGCCTCTATTGAATGCCCTTCTGAACACAGCGGGCGGCGCAACTTGGGTTTCTTTGCACCACGGTGGTGGCGTTGGTATGGGCTTCTCGCAACACTCAGGCATGGTGATTTGTTGTGACGGCAGTGAAGATGCATCACAGCGTATTGCTCGCGTACTTCACAATGACCCAGCAACCGGCGTTATGCGTCATGCTGATGCAGGTTACGATATTGCCAAGCAATGTGCCAAAGAGCAGAAGCTTGATTTACCTATGCTAAACGAAGAACTTCGTCGCCTTTAATGTCTGGAGAGAACATGTTGAACTTATTACTTAAGCCAGGACTTCTTGGCCTATCTGAACTTCGAAAAATCAGCCGTAGCCCTGTGAACTTATCACTCGATCCTGCAGCAATCCCGGATATCGAAGCGAGCATGCACGTTGTCGAGCAAGTGATTGCTGAAGATCGCACCGTGTATGGCATCAATACAGGTTTTGGCTTATTAGCGAATACCAAAATAGCCCCTGAAGATTTAGAAGTACTACAGAAAAGTATCGTGCTTTCTCACGCGGCGGGCATTGGTAAATTCATGTCTGATGAAACTGTGCGCTTGATGATGGTGTTAAAGATTAACAGCTTGTCTCGTGGTTACTCGGGTATCCGACTCAAGGTCATCAATGCTCTTATCGATCTAGTGAACGCGCAGGTTTATCCGTGTGTTCCACAAAAAGGATCTGTGGGTGCTTCAGGAGATCTTGCTCCCCTCGCCCACATGAGTACGGTACTTCTAGGTGAAGGCCAAGCGCACCACAACGGCAAAATCATCACTGGCTTAGAAGCAATGCAGATCGCTGGCTTGGAGCCAATCACACTTGCTCCGAAAGAAGGCTTAGCGCTGTTAAACGGCACACAAGCATCGACTGCCTTTGCATTAGAAGGTCTGTTTGCAGCTGAAGACTTATTCGCGTCTGCAACCGTATGTGGCGCGATGTCTGTAGAAGCAGCGCTGGGTAGTCGTCGTCCGTTTGACCCTCGAATTCATCGCGTTCGTGGTCATCGTGGTCAAATGGATGCCGCGCTTGCTTATCGCCATATGCTTGATCAAAAGAGTGAGATTGGTGAATCACACACTTGTTGTGAAAAGGTTCAAGACCCTTACTCGTTGCGCTGTCAGCCTCAAGTGATGGGTGCCTGTTTACAGCAAATTCGTAATTCAGCAGAAACGTTAAACGTTGAAGCGAACTCGGTATCGGATAACCCACTGGTATTTGCTGAAGACGGCGACATTATTTCAGGTGGTAACTTCCACGCAGAACCTGTGGCAATGGCAGCGGATAACCTAGCACTTGCGATTGCAGAAATTGGTAGCCTTTCTGAACGAAGAATGGCACTGCTGATTGATAGCGCACTAAGCAAACTTCCACCTTTCTTAGTCGATAACGGCGGCGTTAACTCAGGCTTTATGATTGCTCAAGTAACGTCTGCTGCTCTGGCAAGCGAGAATAAAACACTGGCACACCCAGCTTCAGTAGACAGCCTTCCAACATCGGCAAACCAAGAAGATCATGTATCTATGGCAACCTTTGCGGGTCGTCGACTGCGTGACATGGCAGAAAACACCCGTGGCATCTTGGCTGTTGAATACTTAGCAGCAGCACAAGGCTTGGATTTTAGAGCACCAAATCTCTCTTCTCCTCGAGTAGAAGAAGCAAAACAGATACTGCGCGAGAAAGTCAGCTTCTACGACAAAGACCGTTACTTCTCACCTGATATCGAGCAAGCAAATCTACTGCTCAAATTATCAGTGCATAACCATCTAATGCCAGAAGGCCTACTGTGTAGCTTCTAAGGTTTGGCGAAATAGCACGTCATATAAACAGGGGCTATTGATTAGCCCTTGTTGCATTGAATCCAAGCCCCTATTCCCCTCAAAATCGTCACATACCATCCAACGTATTTATCTAATCGACTGATATATAAGCAAAGTTAACTGGATAGACCATTAGAACGAAGTTAGTTAGCTATAATCCACCCCAGATTTGATGACTAATAGCGATACTATGTTTCTGACACCTTACTTTTCTACTGAAGACAATCAATTTCAATTCACTCGTGAACAAGCAAGCCACTTTGCTAAAAAAGTAGCTGGCGATTTCAACCCGATTCACGATGAAGACAACAAGCGCTTCTGTGTACCTGGCGATCTTTTATTTGCAGTACTTCTGCAAAAAGAAGGCATCAGCCAAAAAATGCGTTTTGATTTTTCAGGTATGGTTGGTAACGGTATTGCGTTAAGCGTTGACAACAAGTGTGAAAAAGAGAGCTCACTTATCGATGCAAATGGTAAAGAGTACCTACACATGTCTTGTGAAGGTGAGAAGAGCCATGATCAAGCATTCATCGAGCACGTAGTAACAAACTACGTTAAGTTCTCTGGCATGAACTTCCCACACATCATGGTTCCTCTTATGGAAGAACAACAAATGATGATCAACTGCCAACGTCCTCTAGTGATTTACGAGAGCATGGAAGTTGAATTTACTCGCCTAGACCTGTCTCACCCAGAAGTTGAATTCTCTGGCGCGACTTTTGATGTTGAAGGAAAACGTGGCATCGTGACCCTGAACTTCGATTTCAAAGAAGACGGCGAAGTAGTAGGTAAAGGCGTGAAGCGTATGGTAGCAAGTGGCCTTAAGCCATACGACCAAGCTTCTGTAGACGACCTAGTAAACCGCTTCAACGAACGCAAAGAGATGTTTCTAGCTCAGTTCACAGCCGCTGCTTAATCAGCTCTAGAACAAGATCAATAAAGCCCAGCTTGATAATCTCAAGCTGGGCTTTTTTATTTCGATTACTAAGCCAGCACTCAAATCATCACTAAATCCAGCGTCTAACCTTTTGTTTGTAATCAACATATTCTGCGCCGAATAATTGTTCTAGTGCTCGCTCTTCGGGTTTGATTTGGAAGTAATTCATGTAGATTACGAAGCCAAAGCTAAGTAGTACACTGAAGATATTCTGGAAGAAGTAGCCAAAGCAAAATAGCAGGATGAACAACCCTAAGTACATTGGGTTTCGCGTGTAACCAAAGATCCCACTATCCACGACGGCTGAAGCGGTTTCGACTTTGATCGGGTTAACGGTGGTTTTCTGTTTTCGAAATTCCAATATGCCGGATATTCCAATCACACCACTCAATGCGACTCCGATACCTAAAACAACCATTCCATAAGGTAATGCCAGTGTCCCTTGGCTCAACTGCTGAGCGCAGAAGTATGATGCTACGAATACAATAATGAACAGTGCAACGGGTGGTACTTTTAATTCTAGAAATTTCATACTTTTCCTTATTAACATTCCTCTGTTAGTTTAGAAAAAAGCCCAGCAATTGCTGGGCTAAATGTATTAGAGAATTTTTGCTAGCGCCTGTAATGGGTGAGCAAGCTTCTCACCTTCAAAACGCTTCACTTGGCTGCGGCAAGAATAGCCCGTCACCAAGCAACGATCTTTTGGTAAGTCCTGCATTTGAGGCTTCCAGCTTAAACCATATATGTCTTTCGACATTTGTAGCTTATCGACTTCGTGGCCGAAAGTTCCCGCCATACCACAACAGCCGACAGGAACGCTGGTTAACGTCGCCCCAAAGTGTTTGAAGATAGTACCCCACTCTTTTTCAGCGTTCGGCATTTTGGTTTTCTCAGTACAGTGAGCAAACAAGTACCACATATCTTCACTTGCTGAGCGTGCTTCGAACTCACCTAGCGATGGCATTAACCATTCATGCACAGTAAGTACATCAAAGTCGCCGCGCTTGTCACCTAAGATCTCGACGTATTCATCGCGGTAACAAAGCACAAGAGCAGGATCAACACCGACCAAAGGAATTCCGATATCCGCCACCATCGACAAGAAATCCGATGTTGATTTCGCCTCACGTGCAAAACGATTTAAGAAGCCCTTGATGTGCAGCGCTTTTCCATTGGGTTTAAACGGCAGTAGTACCGGTGTTTTACCAAGTTTCTGAGCCAAGGTAACGAAGTCTTCAACAACTTCTGCATCATAAAAGCTAGTAAACGGGTCTTGAACGATAAGTACATGCTGTTTCTTCTGCTCAGAAGACAAGCCTTCTAAGTACTGTAAGTCGAAGAGTTGCAGTTCTTTACTCGCCAGACGATTTTTTAGCGTAGGCACCGACATCAGTGGTGCATCAACATAACCAACCGTTTTAGCCGTTGCGGTTTGTATCCACTTTTGACCCAATGCTGCGTTCACGACTTTCGGCGCTTTCGCCATCAGCGGCAGCATGGTTTCAATGTTGGCAACTAAATAGTCTTTTGCTGGGCGCTGATAACGCGAGTAATAGATGTTTAAGAATCGGGAACGGAAACTCGGCACATCGACTTTAATCGGACACTGGCTCGCACACGCTTTACATGCAAGACAACCATTCATCGCTTCGTGAACTTCATGCGAGAAATCGTATTCATGGCGTTTGTTCATCGTGTTACGAACACGCTCAACCATGGTTTTAACCGGAGTATTGTCCTTCAGCGCTTCTTGCTCTAAATCGAGAATATCGACGCCTTGTTCCGTTAACTGACGCAACCACTCTCTTACCAAGCCTGCGCGGCCTTTGGGTGAGTGACGTCGGTCAGCCGTAACTTTCATTGAAGGACACATTGGCGAGCTAGTATCGTAGTTGAAACACAAGCCGTTACCGTTACATTCCATTGCTTGCTTGAAGCTGTCACGAACTTGTACGTCGATCTGACGGTCGTAGAAACCACGCTTGGTATCGGTGACTTTCACCAATTCAGCGTCACTTTCTAAAGGCGTACAGATCTTGCCTGGGTTCATCTTGTTGTGCGGGTCGAATGCTGCTTTAATACGTCTTAATTCGGTAAACAGCTCTTCACCAAAGAAGTCTGGGCCATACTCAGAACGGAAACCTTTACCGTGCTCGCCCCACATTAAACCGCCGTATTTCGCCACCAGCTTAACCACTTCATCAGAGACTTCATGCATCAATGCTTCTTGCATCGGGTCACACAGATCCAATGCTGGACGAACGTGTAATACGCCCGCGTCAACGTGACCAAACATGCCGTAATTCAACTCTTTTGAATCGAGTAACACTCTAAATTCAGAGATGAAATCCGCGAGGTTTTCTGGTGGTACACAAGTATCTTCAGCAAAAGCGACTGGCTTAGCTCGGCCTTTCGCCGCACCTAACAGACCCACTGCTTTCTTACGCATGTTGTAGATTCGGCCAATGCTCGCCAAATCGCTACAAACTTGAAAACCAATCACGCCGGCTTCTTCGCTTTCAACCATGGTTTCAAGGCGTGCAGTCAGCGCTTGAACTTGCTGTTCAACTTCCGCTTCATCTTGGCCTGCAAACTCAACCATGTTGATGCCAAGCATCTCTTTGTTCGGAACATCAGTCAGCAAATCGCTCACGGTGTGCCAAACGATGTCTTGCTTCGCTAGGTTCAATACTCTTGAATCTACCGTTTCAACAGACAGTGCTTTCGCTTCCACCATGAACGGCGCATTACGCAGCGCAGAATCAAACGTGTTGTATTTCACGTTAACCAGTGTGCGCGCTTTTGGAATCTTGGTTAGGTTTAACTTTGCTTCCGTGATGAATGCTAAAGAACCTTCAGCGCCACATAGAACGCGAGTTAGGTCAAAGCTGTCATCTTGTTCGTTGATTGCATTCTTTAGGTCATAGCCTGTTAAGAAGCGATTCAGCGGAGGGAATTTATCTAAGATTTGAGCGCGTTTGTCTCGACAAACCGCCTCTGTCACCGCAAGTGCATGGTGAGCGAATTCACCCTCTACAGGTAAGCCGTGTGATAAATCAGATTCTAGACATGAACCATCTGCGAACACCGCTTGCAGCGACAATACATGGTCAGACGTTTTGCCGTACTTCAATGACCCTTGGCCCGAAGCATCGGTATTGATCATGCCACCCAAGGTTGCTCGGTTACTGGTAGAAAGGTCTGGAGAGAAAAAGTAACCATAAGGGCGAACAGCGTCGTTCAATTGATCTTTAACGACACCAGACTGAACTCTTACCCAGCCCTCTTTCTCGTTAATCTCAAGAACCTTATTCATGTATCGCGACAGGTCAACCACGACACCTTTTGTTAAAGATTGTCCGTTGGTTCCGGTACCGCCGCCACGAGGGGAAAAAGTCACGCGTTCGTAAGCGGATTTAGAAACCACTTTACCGATAAGCACAACGTCTTGCGTTGTTTTAGGAAGGATGACCGCCTGCGGCAATTGCTGATAGACACTATTATCAGTCGCCACAGCCAAACGGCTAGAATATTGAGATTCAATGTCGCCAGTAAAGCCCGCTGTTTTTAGTTCATCTAAAAAGCGTACAACAACTGGATCGACATCAGCATTGAGTTGAAGTCTTGGTAACATTTGCTTCCTGCCCCTACTTCGCTGATCCTATCAGCATTGGGTTATCTGAGATTTTTAATAATTTTCTTTGAATTTCGTCACTTTACTACTATTAAGATCATATAAAAAGGTGATCAAATCAGAATCTCAGTGCAAGAATGGAGAAATAGTCACTTTCGTCTTAATTCAGTAACAATATACTGAATAACATTTTGTTTAAGACATCTCCACGAGCACATCACAATGAAAAAAAACAAAACAGTCACAACTGAAGATATCCTTCTTAAACTATGCCAATCAGTCTCAAGCGTACTGACTTCAGCGACGGCTTCTCAGGTGTCCTATTCAGCCATGGTTCAAAAGATCAACAAGACAAGCCTAAAGCCAGATTTTGGTTGCTTCGTTCTGTTTGACGGCGGCTTTTCTGGTCTCGTTGTTATTAATTTTACGTCCAAAGCAGCGCTAGAGATCTACACCAATTACATGCGCAATATGGGCATGCCTGAAAACGAGCTTGCTGTGCTTCATACTTCAGACGAAGTGGGTGATGTATTGGGTGAGTTGATGAACCAATTAGTTG
Organism: Vibrio sp. 10N.261.51.C6; assembly: GCF_041471785.1. Lineage (NCBI taxonomy): Bacteria > Pseudomonadati > Pseudomonadota > Gammaproteobacteria > Vibrionales > Vibrionaceae > Vibrio > Vibrio sp. 10N.261.51.C6. Next base: position 28,004 of record NZ_JBFRPB010000011.1, read on the forward strand.
GCGATTTCACCAATAAAATCCGCAAAGAGCTGCAAACCAACATCACACAAAACCAACCGAAAATGCTGGCTCTGAACAAGCAAGTTAACCTTTCTGTTGATACCAATCTCGACCGTCCACAAGCTCGTCGTGTGACCTTCTCTACCGCTAATAACAACATCTTCTACCTTGAGCTTGCGATGGATAAGACTGAGTTCATTCAATTAGAAGAATTTGAAATCGCAGAAGACGAATGTCCAGATAGCATTCTTGAGGCGACTCAGAAAAAAATGCAAGAAGCGAACAAGCCAGCTCAAAGCTCTGGCAATGATTCTGCGGCAGATCTACTCGATGAACTGGGTATCTAGTTTACGAATGCTCTAGACATATTGAAAAAACGTGTCACTAACGCCATCAATACGCTTGATGGCGTTTTTGTTTTTACCGCCAACTGGGCTCATGCAGTTCAATGTTCACCGCCTTCCTTGTTCATCAAACCAGTTTTGCCTTTCTGTTACCCGCGAAAACATGTAAAATGTTGGACTTTTAAAAATTTGCGGTACTGATTAAATTGTCGATGGATAAGAAAAAAGCCCTAAAGAAAATTGCCAAGTGTCTTGAGCTTGGAAATTCTGCGAACGTCAATGAAGCTGCCAATGCGATAAAAATGGCGCATAACTTGATGCTGAAATATGGTCTCGAAAAAGACGATATTGAATTTATCAAGATGGGGAAAACTCAGTCCAGTCACCTGTTACCTGCAAATATCAGTTCTACACTGCTGCGTGTTATTCGCGGTATCAACACCAAATTTGGCGTAGAAGCCGTATTGCTGAATCATAAAGGCCTCAAGCGTGTTGAGTTCATTGGTGAAGCCGACCGCGCGATCTTCGCAGCGTTCGCTTTCGATATCATTTATCGTGAACTGAATGAACACACCGGCCAATTCAGAAATAGCTTTGCTGGCTCTGGCACAGGGTCCTTAGAAGTGACACGCCGCGTGAACTCGTTTGTTTCAGGCTGGGTTGAAGGTGCGCTTGAAAAGCTACCAACCATTACTCCCGACGACGAATCAAACAACAAGATCAATAACTACATTGATAAAGAATTCAAAAATATCGACCGTGAAACGTTCAAGCAGCAACTGAGAGAAGCGATGAAAAACCTCACCGCCGATTATGAAGTTGGTTTGAAGAAAGGTCGTAAATTGTCTGTTAATCGACCAGTTGGCGGTACCCAGGCAGCTAAAAAGATAACTAAATCATAGAGCCACTTTACATTGCTTCGACGTATTGATAAAAACCATCAATAAGATTTACAGGACTATGTTTGTCACTCGGATTCATTCGTTTGACAGAAGTACATGATGGAGAAATACGTTAAAAAAATCACACTAGCCCTAGCGCTTACTATCGCTTTAACGGGTTGTCAGGCAACTCAACGCCAAAACGCGACAACTGGCGAATCTGAGGCTAACTCTGCAACTCAAGGCGCTCTAATTGGTGCACTCGCTGGTGCCGTTGCTGGTGCTGCAACTGGTGACTCTAAAGACCGTGGTAAACGTGCACTTATTGGTGCTGCCGGTGGCGCCGCTGTTGGTGGTGGTATTGGTTACTACTTTGACCGACAAGAAGCTGCCCTTCGTGAAGAGCTAATGAATTCAGGCGTTCAAGTTGAACGTGTCGGTGAGAACCAACTTCTACTTCGCCTAGAAAACGGCATCGGTTTTGATTCTGGCTCTTACGCTTTGGAATCAAGCATTCACAATACCCTTCGCGGCGTTGCTCGCATCCTAGTTGAATACCCAGACACTAGCCTAGTGATTGAAGGTCACACTGACAGTGAATCGACGAACCAAATCCTTTCTGAGCGTCGAGCTGAATCTGTTCGTGCATTCTTGATCTCTCAAGACGTTGCTGCAGGTCGTGCTATTGCTCGTGGTAACGGTGAGCGCTACCCTCTATGTGACAATAACACCTCTCAAGGTCGTGCTTGTAACCGTCGCGTAGAAATTCAAATCTTGCCGCTTAAGTAGCACGATTAAAGCCCAGTCCATCTTTATCTATTGAATTAACCTCTATATAGTTGTTTATCAGTTATGTTACTCATTTAACGTGATAATAATAATCAACGACCATAAAGCGTATTCATACTGACATATCGATTCTGGGCTTTTTTACGAGACTTATCTTTTGCTGATCCTATCCAACATTCTGTCATCATCATTTCTTAGAACACTATTTCTAGCCCTCATCTTTTCCACGATTCAACTGTCCACCACACATTTCGTGCACGCAGCAAGCAGTGATGAATTTTCATTAGCTCCACAATCTCAAGAATCACAACCTCAAGATCCAGTTTCTCAATACCAATTGGCTCAAGCTTATGAATCGGGTGTCGACGTTCCTGTTAGCACCAGTGATGCATTGTATTGGTACACGCAGTCAGCAGAAAACGGCAACCCAAACGCGCAATTTAGACTGGGTGAATGGTACTTGGCAGGTACAGGTGTTGAACAAAGTAACAAGCTTGCTTTGGAATGGTTTATTAAAGCGGCGTTGCAAGGTAACCAGCGCGCACCTATCGAGGTAGCAAAACTCTACGAATCCTCGCTAGAACAAGACCTCCTTCAACCATTAGATAAAGCGCAGCTATGGTATGAAGCAGCCTTAAAAGATAGTCCACAAGCAGAAGAGGGCTACAACCGCATTTTGGAAGCACAATTCAACCAGCAACGTGCAAAACAGATCTCTTCAATAGAACAGCTCGATGACAGCATCGACTCTGAAATAGACACCAGTCAGGGGGTATCTAAGCACGTTCAATCTAACCAAGCATCACGCTCTAACCTCTCCAGTTCTAACCTAACTAGCTCTGACTATATGATTGGTGCTGCGTTGGCCGTGTTGATTTCAATCATCAGCATTATTGCGACGCTCGTTATCTCAAGAAAAAGACAAGCTCTAAAGTCGGGTGATTCGCGACAGCAACAACAATCACTTGAAGCGCAGCTTAGCTCGAAGGACCTTACGATTAAGCAGCAAAAACGCCAGCTGCACACTATGTTCCACGAATTGAAGAAGCAGAAAAACAGCAAAGGTCTGAGTAATTTGCAGGTGGCCTGCGCGCTATTTGGCTACACACCTAGCTCAATCCCCGACCAGAAAAGCATCAAGATCCGATACAAACAGCTATCAAAGATCTACCATCCAGATGGTCACGGATGTGACGAAGAAATGAAACGTTTGAACAATGCGCTAAAAACCATTTTACAAAATGTTACAAAACCGTAAACAAACACACATCTTCATTTTCCTAGATCTCAAAGATATCGATTTTATTGGTGTTGCAATCGATCCCCCTCTCAAAAACGGGTAACAAACTATTAACTAATGGGTCTTACTTGTGTCATAATTTGCGCCGAAAATACACCTGACTTAAACAGGTGAGGAGAGAATATGTTCACAATAGAAGGCGTTTGTGATTGGTGCAAAAAGCCAAGCCTAGTTAAAAAGCACGACTACCTAGATGGTAAGTGTCATCATGCATGTAACGAGTGCAATGATATTGCAACCATTGATGTTCGCCAGTTCAATATTGGTGAAATTGAAATGAGAGCAAAACTCTCCCAAGCGACATTGAGATAAGCAACACCGTGAAATATAAGAAAGCGCCTAAGGCGCTTTTTTTGTGCCTGTGGTTTTAGATCTTCTTTCTTCTTTCTTCTTTCTTCTTTGTTCTCTCTTCTATACAGGTATATACAGTACTTTTCTGCAAAAACCAGTGTATACACCTGTATAAAGCTCACATTTATTCAACTTATGATACAAAACAGCAGATTCATTCAAATTTAATTTATCGAATACTTTCAATGATTTAATCATTTACCATCCATAACCTCAGACGAAATCGTCCAATAATCCCGCAAAAAACGCTTGATCTTATAAGTAACTAAAACTACTGTATACACATACAGCATGTATATAAGGACAGCAAAATGATTCAAGCACACGTTAAAGCACAACACTCTAGCCCGCTAGTTCACTGCGCATTTACATCAGTTTCTCGTAAAAGCAAAAATTCAAACGAGGGAGCGTTGTTTGCAAGAATGGCGTTGCTGTCCAATCAACATCAGTGGTTACTGTTTACGGCTCAAACACCAAGACCATCGGCTAAGCAGCTTAAGCAACATAATGTTTGCTGCGACCGCGTTATTCATATGAAAGCCTCTCATCAAATGACTGAGGTAGAGACTGTCGAGAAAGCAATCCGCTCTAAGAATGCGAGCGCGATTGTTGCAAGTGCATCGATTGATCAGTTCAGCCAACAGTACCTAAGAACATTAGGGTTACGCTTTCAATGTGAAGTCTTCTTTATGGATGCAAATTCAGAGCGTATTCACTAAGCCACCTTGCTTAATAACATGTTGGCTTAATAACATTTTGGCTCAAAAACATGGTCCACAAACATAGCTTAATCTTTTAGCTAACAAACTTAATTTAACTTAAGAAACAATTCGCCAAAACACAGTCCAAACATACTGCCTTCCCCTGCCCTACAATTCGCCCATTTTTTAGCGGATTGTTAGGCGGGGGTTTTTATTTAAACAACAGATTTAGCAATCGTTTGCTTTTTCTCTGGAAGCAAATAGTAGATTGGGTATAATGCCCGTCTAATCATGTGCACACCGCACTTCTCTGTATGACGTTTGATAAAAGATAGGAATGTCTAAATGAGCCTTGCTGATCAAGTTCTTGCCGTAAATGATGACCTACCAATCCGTACTGATAAACCTGTCCACAGTGGCAAGGTTCGTTCGGTCTACTGGTTAACTGAAGAAGATAGCCAACGACTAATTAAAGAGAAAGGCTACGATGTAGCACCCGATGCGCCTTTAGCAATCATGGTGATCAGTGACCGTATCTCTGCATTTGATTGTATCTGGCGTGGTGAAGGGAATCTTAAAGGTGTTCCAGGTAAGGGAGCGGCTCTGAATGCTATCTCTAACCACTGGTTCAAATTGTTTAAAGACAACGGACTTGCTGACAGTCATATTCTTGATATCCCTCACCCGTTCGTATGGATTGTACAAAAAGCTCGCCCAGTCATGATCGAAGCGATTTGTCGTCAATACATCACTGGTTCAATGTGGCGTGCATACGCAAACGGCGAACGTGAATTCTGTGGTATCGAGATGCCTGAAGGCCTTGAGAAAGACAAGAAGTTGCCTGAGCTACTGATCACGCCTTCAACAAAAGGGATTCTGAAAGGTATTCCTGGCGTTCCAGAAGCTGACGATGTGAACATCACACGCAACAACATCGAAGATAACTTCGCAGCATTCAACTTTACTCAAGCAAGCGACATCGCGCATTACGAAAAACTTCTTAAAGAAGGCTTCAACGTAATCAGCCAAGCGCTAGCAAAAGTAGACCAAACCTTTGTTGATACCAAATTTGAGTTTGGCTACGTCAACGATGCTCAAGGCAAAGAAAAGCTTATCTACATGGACGAAGTCGGTACTCCAGATTCATCTCGCATTTGGGATACTCAGGAATATAACAACGGCAACATCGTAGAGAATTCAAAAGAAGGCTTCCGTCAGTTCTTGCTTAACTACTTCCCTGATGCCGACATTCTTTTGAATAAAGAGCGTATGCCAGAACGTGAAGCATTGGCTCGTGACAATGAACTTCCACTGGATTCTCTAATGTCTCTGTCTCGCACTTACCTTGATATCGCAGCGAAAATCACAGGTGCGGAGATCGTACTGAGCGAAAATCCTAAGCAAGAGATCATCGATGTACTGCGCGCTGACTATGGTCTAATCGACTAGTCGCTTAATTGCTAATTGCTTAATCGCTTAATCTCAAAATAAAAAGCTCGAAAGCTAATAAGCTCGTAGACTCAAGTTTTAGATACTAAAAGGGCCTCAATATTTGAGGCCCTTTTTACGTGTACGTTTTTACTATTCCTCGAGAGAGATTATAGGCGAGCTGAAGTTACAGCTTAATCGTGAACTCTTCTCCAGAATTACCCGCAATCAGTAAATGACTGCGCGATTCAATATACTCGATCTGCTCTTCTTCAAGTGAATATGGCATCACCACTTTGAGCTCATTGATCCCTTCCAGCTTAGCGAGCTTGAGTAAGGTAACAATGTTCGACTCATCACTTTTACGCGTCGACATTGATTTCAATGCCATCTGCCATAAACGATCCTCTGGGGTGCCCAACTCTTTAATGCTATCTCGCCAGACGGTACTGAACACTGGCGCAATTGTGGTGAGTGCTTCCAGAAAAGTCCATTTTTTACTGCATGAGGCGCCAAGAAATGTTGTGTAATCGAACTCTACACGCGTCTCTTCCTGTTTATCCATGATGTCCCCCGACACTTTGGCAACACAATATACTCAATATCTATCAACTCTTTCTTTATAGCAATAGGATATAGAAGAATAGTCTTTTATGACCTTTTGATTGGTTAAAAAGGAATATAAAAATCAAACTTGTAACAAAATAAGCACTGAAAAATCATATATGCATCTATTTGATTAATATTTTAGAGATAAAACTTATCCATCTATTTGATATCAATTATTCGACTCGCTTTTTTGAACTGAATACGCCAACCAGACCATGTCGGTAGCTCCCAACGTTTTGGCGATAACTTTCGGCTACCCGACTGATAATGGACGTAAATCAGCTTTCTTGCGGGCAAGTATTCAACATCGAGTTGCAAGTCGGCAAGGCTCAATGCAAACGGGTATTTTTCCGAAAATTCTGAGTAGAGCCAAGTTGGAATGCCATCGAACGGTATGTCTGCATGATCGAACATTTCCAATTCGCTGACATCAGTAACACCTAGTACTTCAAGCTGCTCTATAAACCATAGCTCAAAGTTAATGTTCTCAATTTCTGGTGTGTATTTAGTTTGTTCATCGAGACCAAGTTTCACATACAACTGCCAGTGTTTGATTTCTTGAGTGCGAGCCTTTGCAAAACCGGGAAGCTGCTCTCCATTTAACACAAGGTCGACGATAGGTTTTAACGATAGTTGCCCTTCAGCGGCGACGAGTTTGGTTGTAATCGTGCGGCCTGCGTACACCAATGCCATCTCGGTAAAAACACCATCATCATTCACAACGGTTTCGCCTTGCTCCCACTCTCCTAGTTCAGCATCAATGAGAAGCTCAAGAGGAATGGGGGTCGTGACCGTCGCTAAGGTCAGTGTTTGCTTAACGCCTCTTCCCGGCAAGCTGTGAGTATCCAACACCAACATCGCTTGTGCATTATCAGGGAAACGGTTCTGACGACCGAGCACCACTTCTAAAACACCATTGGCAAAGGCTTCTTTCCTTTTCAGTCGGCGCACAAACACCAGTTCAGGATGCAGATTCACAATGGTCTTGAGCAATTCAATGCGTTGGAAACGTGACGTGACTTCTAGCTGAGGAAGTTCAAATACCTCCCGCATTTGCTTCGCCAATCCTTGAGCTTCATTCAGAGCCTGTTGGTCGATGTCTAAATGCGGATATTCTCGACCGCGCACAATCTGAATCAACAGGCTTAAATCACACCCTTCCTTCTCTTGTTGCGCGAGCGCTTCAAGATGTTCTGCATTGTTTGGTAACTGATACAAGCGAGCAGGAACGGACAGCGCCGCAGTGAGATCAACCATCGCCTCTTTTAATGCTTTGGTTTTGATTCGAGTAACGATATCGGCATACAAAGCATCAATCGGCAACGGATACAGTTTTTTACCATGCTCGGTAACTTGATGGTCGGCGTTAATCGCTTCCATCGTCAGCAAGGTTTGAGTTGCACTGTTGAGTGATTTCTCTGGAATAGGGTCAAGGAAGGACAAGCTCTCAAGCGGAGATCCACAACATGCTGCGGCCAACATAGGTTCAGTCAGCTCTTCACGCTGCAATTCAGGCGGTGTGACTAACTCTAACGCCGCATGTTCACCATATAGACGCACGCAAACGCCATCCATTACCCTACCCGCGCGGCCAGCTCGCTGTTTGGCACTCGCTCGTGATATGGATTTAAGCATCAGTGTGGTTCTACCATTACGCTGAACGGTGCGTCTCTCTAATCCTGAATCTATCACCACGCCAATGTCAGGAATGGTTAATGAGGTTTCTGCAACGTTGGTCGCAAGGATGACCTTTCTCAAACCATTACCTTCAGTATTGATATTACGACCCGATAACGCTGAATCTCGCTCTTTATCACTGACCGACGCATGCAATTTAACAACTTGGATATCTGGATTTTTCGCTAAGGCTTGTTCGCATTGCACGATCTCTTTTTTACCCGGTAGAAAAACCAACATATCGCCAGAAGAAGCGATCAACTGATGATTAACTTCTTCCACGATGCGCTGCCCTAGATGTCGACTATCAGGCAGTGTTCTGGATTCATTCGCTCTGTGCTCAATCTCAACTTGATAGGTTCGCCCTTCACAGCTTATGCGATTCGCATCCAAATAATGAGCAAGGCGTTCACCCTCAATGGTTGCTGAAGTGATCACCAAGCGATGGCTCTCTTTTTGTTTCAGAATCGCCACCAGCAGATCAATGTCCCAGCGCCTCTCGTGAAACTCATCCACCACAATCACATCAAAACTGGCTAATCCGTCTTCTGATAACCAACGCAGCGCGATACCGGGCGTCACAAAAACAACGTTAGTTTGCTCGTTATACTCTGACTCAAGCTTAATCGCATAGCCCACTTTGCTACCAAGCTTCTCACCCGATTGCTGCGCGAGATATTTAGCCAATGACGTACACGCGATACGTCTTGGTTCCACCACCAGCACTCGTCCATGCTGAGAAGCCCAAAGTGGCAGGCGCGTTGATTTACCTGATCCGGTTTCCGCCTCTACGACAAGGTGAGAATTAGCGATTTGTTCGTGGAATACGTTTTGATAAGCATCGATGGGAAGTAATGACATAAAATGGCGAGTAGCGAAAAAGTGTGAGCAAAGTATAACGAATTATCGTGTTGAAATTCGATAAGTGTGGGACAGAGGTAAGAATATCATTTTGTTTGCTCAGATCGCGGAGAAACTATTTACAATTGAATAACTAAACCGTTATCATTTTTTAGTTACCCTTTCTCCCATATTAGGCATCCAATGAACAACGATAAACGCCCTCTATATATCCCTTATGCTGGTCCTGCTCTACTAAGTACACCTCTTCTAAACAAAGGCAGCGCATTCTCTGCTGAAGAGCGCAGTTCTTTCAACCTTGAAGGTTTGTTACCGGAAACAACCGAAACAATCCAAGAGCAAGTAGGACGTGCATACAAACAATATTGTAACTTCGAAAGTGATATGGATAAGCATATCTACCTTCGTAACATCCAAGACACTAATGAAACGCTTTTTTATCGTTTAGTTCAAAACCACATCTCTGAAATGATGCCTATCATTTATACGCCAACAGTTGGCGCAGCATGTGAGAACTTCTCAAATATTTACCGTCGTGGCCGTGGTCTGTTTATCTCATACCCGAACCGCGATCGTATCGATGACCTACTGAACAATGCGACAAACCACAACGTTAAAGTTATCGTGGTTACGGATGGTGAGCGTATTCTTGGTTTGGGAGACCAAGGCATCGGTGGTATGGGTATTCCAATTGGTAAGCTAGCACTTTATACAGCTTGTGGCGGTATCAGCCCAGCTTACATGCTACCAATCGTGCTCGATGTGGGTACTAACAACCCTCAACGTCTTGCTGACCCAATGTACATGGGCTGGCGTCATCCTCGTATTACGGGTGCTGACTACGATGCATTCGTTGAAGAGTTCATCCAAGCGGTTCAACGCCGTTGGCCTGATGCATTAGTTCAGTTCGAAGATTTCGCACAAAAGAACGCAATGCCACTGCTTGAGCGCTACAAAGATCGCATCTGTTGTTTCAACGATGATATCCAAGGCACAGCAGCCGTAACGGTTGGTTCTCTACTTGCAGCATGTAAAGCAGCAAACAGCAAACTTTCAGATCAACGCATCACCTTCTTAGGTGCGGGTTCTGCAGGTTGTGGTATTGCTGAAGCTATCATTGCCCAAATGGTGTCTGAAGGTATCAGCGATGCACAAGCTCGCTCTCAAGTTTACATGGTTGACCGTTGGGGTCTGCTACAAGAAGGCATGCAAAACCTGCTTGATTTCCAACAGCGTCTGGTTCAAACCAACGAAAACACCAAAGACTGGGAAAGCGATGGCACTGGTTTCTCTCTACTAGACGTAGTTCGCCACGCGAAACCAACCGTATTGGTTGGTGTGTCTGGTGCTCCAGGTCTATTCAGCAAAGAAGTCATCAAAGAGATGAACCTACACAGTGAACGCCCTATCGTGTTCCCACTGTCGAACCCAACAAGCCGTGTTGAAGCGACGCCAAACGACATTATTCGTTGGACTGATGGCCAAGCACTTGTTGCGACAGGTAGCCCATTTGAGCCAGTCGTTCACAACGGCACAACTTACCCAATCGCTCAGTGTAACAACAGCTACATCTTCCCAGGTATTGGCCTTGGTGTATTGGCTGTGAATGCTTCACGCATCACTGACGAAATGCTAATGGAATCAAGCCGTGCACTTGCTACGTGTTCTCCACTAGCAATCAATGGCACAGGTGCTCTACTTCCACCATTGGAAGAGATCCACACGGTATCTAAGAAAATTGCTCTTGCGGTAGGTAAAAAGGCGATTGAACAGGGCGTTGCTCTAGAGATCACTGAAGAAGCTCTTCAACAAGCGATTGACCAACACTTCTGGCAGCCGGTTTACCGTCGCTACAAGCGTACTGCATTCTAATAAATCGTGCTGCGCTCTGAATAAAAGCGTACTGCGCTTGGAATAAAGAGCGTTAACGACTCTTATATGAGCCTCTGCAATTGCAGGGGCTTTTTTCTTTAAACTGTCTTGTCTTTTTAACTGATTTTTCTCATTTTTATTTGGTATTATCGAGCACTCAAAAATTAATGCTCAGTGAAAGGACCATACCGAGAGTGAAATTTGATTCTCACATTATCCGTAGCTACATAAAAAAAGCTTACAAAAAACTGCAAGGTTTTCTGTTTGGCGCTTTCCTCGTGTTCTTAGTAGGCAGCGCTGCGGTTATTGCGATCGATTATTGGGTTTCATGGCAAGCGGAAGATCGCATCATCTACGATATAGATGAAGTGCCCGAGCTTGAGGTCGCCGTTGTGCTTGGCACGAGCAAATATTTGGGTCGAACACTCAACGACTATTATAAGCACCGAATCGAAGCCGCGATTGAGCTGTTCGACCGTGAAAAAGTCGACCAGTTTCTGTTAAGTGGTGATAACGCTCATCGCTCTTACAATGAGCCGTGGACGATGAAACGCGACTTGCTGAAAGCGGGTGTACCCGATGAACGCATTAACCTCGATTACGCAGGCTTTAGAACCTTAGACTCGATTGTTCGCGCTAAAAAGATCTTCGACACCGACAACTTCCTGATCATTACTCAGAAATTCCACTGTGAAAGAGCACTATTTATCGCTAATTCTTACGATATTCATGCACAATGTTTAGCGGTTTCAGGCCCTACTCATCATTCAGGCACCTCTATCCGTTTGCGTGAAGTTTTTGCGCGTACCAAAGCCTTCTTAGATTTGTATATTATGGGGACAACGCCAAAGTTCCTTGGACCTAAAGAGCCCATTCAATCGAGTCCAAAACCGGAATCATTTCCGATTCCAAACCCTATGACTGACCCCTCTGTAAACCCTGTTGTAGATCCTACAACAAACCCTATTGCAGACCCAGCAGAGACAGATGTGTAGAAAACTACACATTTTGAATTTGTTGCCTCACATTTCCCCAATGTTACACAAAAACACACCAACACGCCTTTATTAACTTAAGTAACATTCTCCCAACAAAGTCTGACCCTACATCAAGCTATATACCTCGAAAATAATAAGCACGACTCAATGAAGTCGTGCACCAATAAAACGAGGATAACAAAAGGAGCGTCTTATGACGGCACTTGTTACTACACTGAAACACTGGTTGTTCACCCGCAACAGCATGATATTAATTGGTAATTTCACGCTATTCGCACTCTTGCTCAACACTCTTCCTTTCGAATCACAAGTCAATACTGGTTTGAGTATTCTCGTGTTCGTTGCGGTTCTATGGTTAACCGAAGCTATTCATGTCAGCATCACCGCTCTGCTCGTTCCACTCTTGGCTGTCTTGTTTGGTGTATTCAACACGCCCGCAGCGCTGGCTAACTTTTCAAACCCAATCATCTTCTTATTCATGGGTGGCTTCGCATTGGCAGCCGCACTGAACAAGCAAGAGCTAGATAAAGCGATAGCTGACAAAGTACTGCTGATAGCAAAAGGCAGAATGTCGGTCGCTGTGTTCATGTTGTTCGGTGTGAGTGCAGGTCTATCAATGTGGATCTCAAACACAGCAACGACTGCAATGATGCTTCCCCTTGTTCTTGGCATCATGAACAAAGTTGACCAAAGTGAAGACCGCAACACCTACGTGTTCGTGCTACTGGGTATTGCTTACTGTGCTTCAATCGGTGGCATCGCAACCTTAGTTGGTAGCCCACCAAACGCAATTGCGGCGGCAGAAGTTGGCTTAAGCTTCACAGAGTGGATGGCACTTGGCCTACCTATCTCAATGATCTTACTTCCAATCGCGATGATTATTCTTTACGTGATGACTAAGCCGAAGCTTGACCACAAATTCGAGCTAGACCATGCCCCAGTTGAGTGGACAAACAGCAAGAAAATCACACTGTCTATCTTCCTTCTAACCGTAACGCTTTGGATATTCGGTAAACCAATCAACGCAATGATTGGCGGATTCTCTAAATTTGATAGCTTAGTAGCGATTGGCGCAATTGTACTGCTTGGCGCTTCTAGAGCGGTGGAATGGAAAGACGTTGAGAAGACAACGGACTGGGGTGTTCTTATCCTATTCGGTGGTGGTATCTGCTTAAGTAACATTCTAAAAGCGACAGGAACCAGCGTATTCTTAGCACACTCACTAAGCGGATTTTTAGAAACAGCTGGCGTACTGCTTACGATTCTAGCCGTGGTAGCGTTCGTGGTATTCCTAACGGAATTTGCGAGTAACACAGCGAGTGCAGCACTTCTGGTGCCAGTATTCGCAACCATCGCTGAAGCACTTGGTATGTCGCCAGTTATTTTGTCTGCACTGATCGCTGTTGCTGCGTCTTGTGCCTTCATGCTTCCTGTTGCAACACCACCTAACGCAATCGTGTTTGGCTCGGGTCACATCAAGCAGAAAGAGATGATGCGAATCGGTATGGTGTTGAACCTAGTTTGTATCCTAGTTCTGACTCTGTTCGCTTGGATCTTCTGGTAAGCACTAACGTCCTATAAGCGCATGCTTACAGGAATGCTCCCCTAAACTGGTTGAACTTCCCCCAGTTCAACCAGTACAAAAATGCCCGCTCAGTTTGAAACTATCAGTCAACAGAACGGGCGCATAAAAACAAGAAACGCTTTTCCCTTTTGGTGGCCCCGCGCCACCTTTTTTGTTTTTGGCTTTTGGGAGAAGAACCATAAAAACGCCACACGTCACATATGCACGTGTGGCTTATAAACTCATCAAAACAATTTTCAGATTAGTGACTCAAGATCACCTGGTTTCGACCTGAATGCTTTGCTTGATATAAAGCTTCATCAGCGCGAGCAATGGTCTCTGTCACTCGCTCTTGCTTCATCTCGGCAACACCGATACTGCATGTCAGCGGATCGCCATGAACCCAAAGGTGCTGGCTAACCAATAATCGAATGCGTTCAGCTTTTATCTGCGCCTCTCCGGCTTCGGTCTCAGGGCAAAAAACAATGAACTCTTCACCACCCCATCTTACCAACTTGTCGGTAGCGCTGATCGAACTGCCCACCACCATGCTGAACTCGCGTAAAATATGGTCACCCATTTGATGTCCGTACTTGTCATTTACACTCTTGAAGTAGTCGATATCGAGATACAACATACCCAGCTTGCCATGTCCTTGCTTCACATGTTGTGACTGCATTTTCAACCAATCACGAATCGCGTGGCGGTTTAGTATTCCGGTTAACTCATCACGATGGGCCATCTCTGAAAATTCAAAATTCTGTTCTCTCAGTGCGCGATTGACGTTCTTTAAGTGGTGATGTCTTTTCTCTGCGATCACCATGCGTTTTCTTGAACGGTTTAACTCTGACAGCAAGAATACGGTGCCCGTCCCCACCCACACAAACAGTAGGATCATGAACAAGCTTTCTGCGGTGATATACGAACCTTCGAACTCAATACTGCGGATGACGATTCTGTGGTGACCGAGTTTCGCTCCAGACGCAGTAGCAAACTCAACCATATTCACATTCGAAAATTCAGGGGCCGAATGCTCTAACGCAATGTCGTTGTCAGCCAGCCACCATGTCATCACTTGCAGATTTTTGATCGGGATTTCAATCACACCACCATCGACTCCTGGAGAAAACTCCATCCCGTTGTACTTATGTGTGTACTCGTCATCGGGAACAGAATAAGCAGGATTGTAGTTGCGTAGGTAAGTTCTCAAACGGCCACGAGAGTCCGCTTCCGCATGGTAATCAATATTCACTCTAAAGGTGTGATACTGGGAGAGATCAAGGCCTTCGGTAATGTCTGGATTGATACGAATCGATAGGCCGCAATAAGGCCAAGGATACTCCGACTCTTTAAGTTCACAGTCGAGAATATACTGCCCATTTTCGTAGGATAATTGGGATGTACTGACGCCCCTATCAACTTGATCACTGGTCGCGATAAATTCATATTTATCAGGGGTAATTGCCGTTATCACACGATTTCCGCTCACACGGTAATACTGCACAATGGCAAGCGTTGCGATAACTAGAAAGATAACAATCTTATGGATCCACTTCACGTCTAAGCTTCCTGCTTAATATCCCTATAGTTGGGATTTCACGATAAAAAACAAGTTAGATAAATTAGTGATCTTAATACCAATAAATCACTAAAAAACGTTATATCACGCCCGAAAAAAATGTCATACTATATTTTAATGCATGTATTTGCTTTTGATTATTCACGGCGAGAATCAAGTAATATTGCGTATAAAAACAGGCTCTATTTGTTATACTCATCGCATAATCATCGTTAACCGTACTGCCTGCTCACAGCGCAATCGAGTCGACGAAATAATAATCAAAATACAACGAGTAATGTCATGTCTTTATTAGCAAAAGGAACACTCAAAAAGATGAGTGCTTCCCTTGATGGCGCGGTTACCTACCGTTTGCCTGTAGGCGAAGAGTTTGTAGAGCTAAACCCTCTGATTGGTAAAACCATCAACCTCACTCACACCGGCAATATTTTTTGCTGCTCATGTGGTAAGAAAACTAAGAAGAGCTACTCTCAAGGCCACTGTTTTGTGTGCATGAAAAAGCTAGCAAGCTGTGACATGTGCATCATGAAGCCAGAGACTTGTCACTACGATGAAGGCACGTGTCGCGAGCCTCAATGGGGTGAAGAGAACTGCATGGTTGATCACTTCGTTTACCTATCGAACACATCTAGCCTTAAGGTTGGTATCACGCGTCATACTCAAATCCCTACCCGTTGGATTGACCAAGGCGCGACTCAAGGTTTGCCTATCTTGAAGGTAAAAACACGTCAGATTTCTGGCCTGATCGAAGTTGAGTTAGCAAAGCACATTGCTGACAAAACCAACTGGCGCACGCTGCTTAAAGGCGACGGCGACGATATGGAATTGGTAGAAAAAGCCAAAGAACTGTTGCCGTTGGTTGAGGATAAAATCCAAGAGATCAGAGCGAAGTTTGGTGATGATGCTATCGAGATTCTGAGCGAAAACATCACTTCATTGAGCTACCCAGTTGAACAGCACCCAGTGAAGATTGTGTCGCACAACTTTGACAAGAACCCTGAAGTATCTGGTGTGCTGCAAGGTATTAAAGGCCAATACCTAATCCTAGATACTGGTGTGATTAACATCCGTAAATTTGGTTCTTACGAAGTGGAAGTGTCGGCATAACTTGTAGAACTTAAACGTTTCTTATAGTTAGAAGCGCTTAGTGAATAGCCAAAATCGAGTAGGAGGAGGC